>NZ_JAJLOZ010000074.1:0-22722 GCF_025548615.1 Arthrobacter sp. A2-55
GGCTAGCCAGGAAGGGCTAGGCCTTCGGGAGGGCGGCCAGCAGTGCGGTTCCGTCCGGCACGCCAAGGCCCGTGCAGGCGTCCCAGCTCGGCGTGGCGTGGTAGCTGCCGTTGTTGCCGTCGGTGATGTCGCGGAAGCCCGGAGTGGCTGCGCCGCCGCCGGACAGGCCGTAGAGGGCCGGCTGCAGCAGCCCCAGCCCCTTGCCGCGTGACTGGGCCAGCCGGGCAATGAGGGCGGCCCACAGGGGAGCCACGGCACTGGTCCCGCCAATGACCATGTCGCTGCCGTCCACCCTCACCCGGTAGCCGGTTTGCGGATCGGCCACCGCGGCAACGTCGGGGACGCCGCGCCCCTGGGGAACCGACGCTGGCCCGGCGCCCGAAAGCACTGTGACGTGCTGCTGCCAGGCGGGCAGCGGGAAGGCATCACTGACCCCGCCGCCGGTGGCTGAGTGGCTGGAGTCGTTCCAGACGGTCTCCGAGTTCACCGCCCCCGTCACCGGATCCGCCGAAAGCCGTGTGCCGCCGCAGGCGAGCGCATGCGGGCTCGACGCCGGGAAATCGGCGTGGTTGCGCCCGTCGCCGGCGTTGTCGGCGGAGCCGTTGTCACCCGCCGCCACCGTTACCGTCACACCGAGCAGGGCTGCGTCGACCAGGGCGTTGTCAAAGGCGGTTTTGGCCTGTGCCGTCCACGCGTCCTCGCTCTGGCCCCAGCTGATGCTGATGGCGGCCGGGGCGGGGGAGTCGTGGGCGGCCTGGCTCAAGGCATCGAGGAATCCGGCATCCGTGTTCGGGGCAAAGTACACCTTGATGGCAGCCCCGGGCGCCAGGGCACCCGCAACCTCGATGTCGAGGAGGACCTCGCCGTCGGCCCCTTGGGGGTCCTGGCCGGGGGCGTTGGCTGCGCCGTCCACCCCGATGGCAGTTACGGCCGGGCCTTGGATGCCGAGGGAGCCGAAGTAGGCGTCGAGGTCTGCGGCGGCAAAGCCCCCTCCCAGTTCCAGGATCGCGATCACTTGTCCCGTGCCGTCGGTGCCGGCCGGAAAGTTGTACACGCGGCCCAGGTCCAGGGGCGTGTAGCTTACGGATCCTGCGGCGGCCGGGGCGAAGTGAAACTGGGCGCGGGCGGTGGGCCTGTCGTCGAGCCCCAGGACCGCCACCACCACCCCCTCCAGGGCTGCGGGGATGCTGAGGCCGCCGGTACGGTGCCGGTGCGCCACCGTTTGCTGGTCCGGCGCCACGCTGGACACGGGCTCCAGGCGGGTGCCGAAGATGGTGCACAGCAGGCCCACCTGGCCGGTGATGCGAATCCTGCGTGACGCTGCATCCACCTCCGTAACCTGTGCGCCGAGCCTGGTCATGGTGGAGGTGGCCAGTTCGACGTCGGCCGGCGAGGCGCCATAGGCGGCCAGCTCGGTGCGCGAGAGGATCCTGCCCAGCGCTTCGTCCGGAACAGGCTGCGTGCGGCGCAACACCAGGGTGACGGAAATTTCCTCGTTGTAGAGGGCCTCGAAGCCGGCCTCCGCGGCGGCCGGACGGTGGAGGGCCTGCGGGGCCGGCTCCCTGGTGCTGCCCGGCAGCGGAACCAGCTGTGGCTGTTCGGCTTCGCCGGCATGCCTGCCGCGGGCGCCCGGCTGGGCTGGATTGGATTCAGTGTTCTGGTTCATGGTGCACACCTTCCGTCGTTACAGGCGATGCTACGGCCGATGTCCGACACAAACAACGATCATTGGCCCGTGGCGGCCAGTTGGCCACGGGCTGACTTGTGGGCAAGACTGGGAGTGCCCACCCACAGAGGAGAGTGCCGTGAATGGTTCAGTAAACCCTGTCCGGATTGTTGTTGGAGTTGACGGATCGCAGGCATCGCTGGCTGCCCTGCGGGAGGCGGTCGGGCTCGCGGAACAGCTGGGCGCGGCCGTCGAGGCGGTGGCTGCCTGGGAACCGCCCGCCAAGCCCTCCAGCTACCAGGCACGTGGCATTGGCAGCTTTGAGGAAGGGGCGCGGCGGGTGCTTGACCAGGCGTTGGCGGACGCTTTTGGCCCGGTCCTGCCGCCGGCCCTGTCCGCGCGCACCGAACGCGGAGGCGCGGCAGCGGTCCTGGCCGACGCGAGCCGCGGGGCACGCTACCTGGTTGTGGGACGCCGCGGCCACGGCGGCATCATGGGCACACTGCTGGGTTCGGTCAGCGCCCAGAGCATCAACCAGGCAGACTGCCCCGTCATCGTGGTGCGCTAGGGGCTGGCCAGCCTAGCGGCGACGTCGCCGGAAACCTGGCCACGGCCTTCGACGGCGGCCCATTCGGCGCGCCGGTAGGCCTGTTCCAGGGCGGCAACGGCTTCCCTGTATCCGGCAAGGGCTTGTTCCGGCCCGTAGCGAAGTGCCTCGGCCTTGGCCATGGCCCTGGCCAGCAATGCCGTTTCCGCCACGCGGATGTCGCTCATGTCCGGGAAGTCGATGGCCGCCGCGGGGTCAAGCTCGAAACGGCTCCACCTCAGCGCCACGGCATCCTGCCGGGCCGCCAGGGAATGGCGAACGGCGTCATCCAGCTGCCGCGCCCGGATGGTGGCACGGGACGCCAGCACCTGTGCGAAGAGCCGTGCACAGAAAAGCCACGTTGCGGCTGCCAGGGCCGCCAGCGCGGCACCTGCCCAGCGGTTGGCCGCCGTCGTAAGCAAAACGGCCGGCGCCACAATGCACAGCCCGGCAAAGCCGTACCAGAAGGCGGAGTCCGGATCTTTTTCAAGGGCGGGGCGGGACTTGACCAGCCAGGCTGTCCCCCCGGTCGCGGAAACCACCACGGCGGCCACCGCCACCAACTGAGCCACGGCTTCGACCACCATGACGCCACCTCCCGATCCTTACCTTCCATTGCATGCCCTTTGCCGGGGAAGGTCAAGGGCTGGCAGGGGCAGGCGTCCGGGTCCCATTTTATGGAGGCTTCAACTTCTGATAATCTGGCGAAATCCACGGGCCTCCCGGCAAGTTTGCTTGCCGGTCGCAGATAACGGGTGGACACTTATATCCGTTGCTTAGCTGAGGAGAATTGCATGCACTTGACGCCCCGTGAACAGGAAAAACTCATGATTGTGGTGGCAGCCGATTTGGCCCGGCGCCGCCAGGGCCGCAAGCTCAAGCTGAACCATCCCGAGGCCGTCGCCATCCTGACGTATGAACTCATCGAAGGCGCCCGGGACGGCCGCACGGTGGCCGACCTCATGGGCTGGGGGAGCACCATCCTCACCCGCGACGACGTCATGGACGGCGTGGCCGAAATGATCAAGGATGTCCAGGTCGAGGCGACTTTCCCCGACGGCACCAAGCTGGTCACCGTCCACAACCCCATTCGCTAGGCGTGCTTCCCCGCCGCCAGCAACGCGATTCCACAATCGATGAAAGGCCAGCCGTGATACCCGGAGAATATGTCCTGCGCACCGACCCCCTACGATGCAACGCCTCATCCGAGGCCGTGACGGTACAGGTGACCAACCGCGGCGACCGCCCCGTCCAGGTCGGTTCGCACTACCACTTTGCCGAAGTCAATGACGCCCTTCACTTCGACCGTGCCGCAGCGTACGGGCGCCGCCTGGACATCGCCGCCGGCACTGCCGTCCGCTTCGAACCCGGCGACGCCAAGTCCGTCCGGCTGATCGAGCTGTCGGGCACCCGCGAAGTCCACGGCTTCCGCGACCAGGTCAACGGCCCGCTCGACACCCCGGCAGGAACCAATCCCGGCGCACCCCAGGACGGCAGCAAATGAGCTTTGAACTAAGCCGCAAGCAGTACTCGGACCTCTACGGCCCCACCACCGGGGACGCCGTCCGCCTCGCGGACACCGAATTGTTCGCCGAAATTGAGCACGACCACACCAAGTACGGCGAGGAAGTGGTCTACGGCGGCGGCAAGGTGATCCGCGACGGGATGGGCCAAAACGGCCAGCTGGTCCGGGACGAGGACATTCCGGACACCGTTATCACCAACGTGATTGTGCTGGACTACACGGGCATCTACAAGGCGGATGTGGCGCTGCGCGACGGCCACATCTTCAGGATCGGCAAGGCCGGCAACCCGCAGATCTCCGACGGCGTCACCATCACCATCGGCGCGGCCACGGACATCATCGCTGGCGAAGGCAAAATCCTCACGGCCGGCGGCATCGACACGCACGTGCACTTTGTCAGTTCCGACCAGATTCCCGTGGCCCTGGCCTCCGGCGTCACCACGCTGATCGGCGGCGGCACGGGCCCCTCCGATGCCAGCAAGGCCACCACCGTCACGCCCGGCGCCTGGCACATCTCCAAAATGCTCCAGGCCGTGGACAACATGCCCATCAACATTGGCCTGCTGGGCAAGGGCCACGCCAGCGCCCGGGAACCCCTGGCCGAACAGATCCGGGCCGGCGTCATCGGCCTGAAGGTCCACGAGGACTGGGGCGCTACCACCTCCTCCATAGACATGTCCCTGCAAGTGGCCGACGAATTCGACGTCCAGGTGGCCATCCACTCCGACACGCTCAATGAATGCGGCTTCGTCGAGGACACCATTGCGGCCATCGGCGGGCGCGTCATCCACACCTTCCACACGGAAGGTGCCGGCGGCGGCCACGCCCCCGACATCATCAAGGTGGCGGGCCTGCCCAACGTGCTGCCGGCGTCGACCAACCCCACCCTGCCCTATACGGTGAACACGATCGACGAGCACCTGGACATGCTCATGGTCTGCCACCACCTCAGTCCCGACATCCCCGAGGACGTGGCGTTCGCCGACTCCCGCATCCGCAAGGAAACCATCGCCGCCGAGGACGTGCTCCATGACATGGGCATCTTCTCCATCACCTCCTCCGATTCCCAGGCCATGGGCCGCGTGGGCGAGGTGGTGCTGCGCACCTGGCAGGTGGCCGACGCCATGAAGCGCCAGCGCGGCAAGTACGACGACGACCCTGAAGTCGGTGACAATGCGCGCCTCAAGCGCTTTGTTGCGAAATACACGATCAACCCGGCCATTGCCCACGGCATCGCCGATTCCGTGGGCAGCATCGAGGAAGGCAAGTTTGCCGACCTGGTGCTGTGGGAGCCGGCGTTCTTCGGCGTCAAGCCGGAAATGGTCATCAAGGGCGGCCAGATGGTCATGAGCGTCATGGGCGATCCCAACGCCTCCATCCCCACGCCGCAGCCGCGGACCCTGCGGCAGAACTTTGCGGCACTGGGCCGCGCCGTGCATTCATCGTCCATCACCTTCATGTCCCAGGCGGCCATTGACGCCGGCGTCCCCGCGCAGCTGGGCCTACAGCACGAGGTCCGGGCCTGCCACGGCATCCGAAACCTCACCAAGGCGGACATGAAGCACAACGGCGAAATGCCTGACATCGAAGTGGATCCCGAAACCTATGAGGTCCGGGTGGATGGCGAAGTGGTCACGGCCGAGCCCTCAGCCGTGCTGCCCATGGCCCAGCGCTACTTCCTGTTTTAGAAGGAGAACCATTGATCATCAGCGCCATACTTGGCAATAAGTTCGACCCCGCCACGGACACCTTTGACCCCGCCGTTCTCGCCGGGCTGCATGAGGAAAAGGTGGTGCTGCCCTCCGCGGCCCTGGTCAAGCGCATCCAGCGCGTGACCACGGACCATGGCCGGGAACTGGGCATCATGCTCGACGGCGGCCACGCGCCGGACCTCCGTGACGGCGACGTGCTCCACCTCGACGCCACCGGGGCGATCGTCATCTCCGTGGAACACACGGACGTCCTCGTCATCGCCCCCGGCTCCATCCGGGAAATGGGCGTGGTGGCGCACAATCTGGGCAACCGGCACATGCAGGCACAGTTCTTCGGAGAGGACAGCGAATACGGCGCCCAGGTCATGGTGCTGGCCTACGACCACACGGTGGAGGACTACCTCAAGCACGTGGGCGTGCAGTACTCCCGGCAGGAACGCATCATGCCCGTGCCGTTCCGGCACGCCGAACACACCCACTGATGCCCGCCATGCCTGCAGCCGCGCCCACCTACCTGCTGCCGCTGCTCCAGCTCAGCGACTCGGCACTTCCCACCGGCGCATTCAGCCACTCACTGGGGCTGGAAACCAGCCTGCACCGGGGAGAGGTCCGTGACGAAGCCACGTTCGCCGACTGGCTCACCCAGTTCATCCGGATCCAGCTGGTCCACAGCGACGGCCTGGCCATCCGCCTAGCCTGCGAAGCGGACACCCCGGCAGGGTTGTTCCGCGTGGATCGGGAACTGCACGCTTCAGCACTGCCGCGGGAAATCCGCGAGGCAGGGGTGAAGATGGGCGCGCGCATGCTGGACATCGCCCTCGCCGTGGCGCCGTCCCCCGAACTTCAGTGCTACGCCGACGCCGTGGCCAGTGGCGACTGCGCGGGCCACCCCGCCCTCGCGTATGCCGTGGCCGGAAAGTCCCTCGGTGTCCCGCTGGCGGAACTGCTGGCCAGCTACCTGTTTTCCGCCGCCACCTCGCTGACCCAAAATGCCATCCGCGGCATCCCGCTCGGCCAAAACGCCGGCCAGCGTGTCCTTGCCGCTGCGCACCGGGAGGTGCGGGACGCCGTCGTGCGTGTCCAAACGCTGGGGCGCGAGGACTTCGGCGTGACGGCACCGGGCCTTGAAATCGCCCAAATGCAGCATGAGCGCCAGCGGGCCCGAATGTTCATGTCCTGACCCGCCCAACCCGACGCTCCCTCACTTTTCGGGGTCATTCCATCGACGCTCCCTCACTTTTCGGGGTCTTTCCCCCGACGCTCCATCACCTTCCGGGGACCACACCGAACACCGCAAACATTGACACAAGGAGACACACATGAAACCGATCAGGATTGGCATTGGCGGCCCGGTGGGCGCCGGCAAGACCCAGCTCGTGGAGCGCCTGACCCGCGCACTGGACGGGCAGGTCTCCTGCGCGGCGATCACGAACGACATCTACACCATCGAGGATGCGAAGATCCTGGCCGCGAACGGCGTGCTGCCGCTGGACCGGATCATCGGCATTGAGACCGGAGGATGCCCGCACACCGCCATCCGCGAGGACACATCGATGAACTCGGCTGCCGTGGCGGAACTGGAGGCGCGGCACCAGGACCTGCAGGTGATATTCATCGAGTCGGGGGGCGACAACCTCTCCGCCACGTTCAGCCCGGAACTGGTGGATTTCTCCATCTACATCATTGACGTGGCCCAAGGGGAGAAGATTCCGCGCAAGGCGGGACAGGGCATGATCAAGTCCGACCTCTTCGTCATCAACAAGACGGACCTGGCACCCTACGTGGGCGCGGACCTGTCCGTCATGGAGGCCGACACCCTCGAATTCCGCGGCCACAAGCCCTACTGCTTCACCAACCTGAAGACCGACGACGGCCTGGAACACGTGATCAACTGGCTCAAGCGTGACGTGCTCATGCTGGACCTGGCGAACTAGGGGCTCCGGTGGTCGAGTCTGCCCCCGTGGTCGAGCTTGCTCCGGTGGTCGAGCTTGTCGAGACCCAGGCAAGCCCCGCTGTGGGGCGTCTTGGAGCCGTGGGGGAGTGGGCCGGCACCTTGTCATTGGACGTTGCCCGCCGCAACGGCCGTTCCATCGCCGTGCGCCAGCACCATGACGGCGCGCTGCGGATCCTGCGCCCCCACTACCTCGATGAATCCGGCCAGGTCTGCTACGTGGTCATCAACCCGGGAGGCGCGTATCTTGGCGGCGACAGGTACCTGATCGAGCTTGATGTTGCGCCCGGGGCGGACCTGCTGCTGACCACACAGTCGGCAACGAAGATCTACCGCACGCCCAACGACCGGGCCGAGCAGCACATGCGCATCAGCCTCGGCGCCGGTTCGCGGCTGGAACTGCTGCCCGATCCGCTCATCGCCTACCGCGAAGCCAGCTACGGCCAGGTCACCTGCGTGGACATGGATCCGACGGCGTCGCTTGTCATGGCTGAGGTGGTGACACCCGGCTGGTCGCCCGACGGCGGATACTTCCGCTACGACGAAATCCGCCTGCGCAACGAGATCTCCATTGGCGGCCGGCTGACGGTGCTGGACAACTTGCTGATCCGCCCCGGTTCCGGCTCGCCCGTGGACGGCAGCGCCTTCATGGGCGCCTGCACCCACCTGGGCTCCCTGCTGGTGGTGGACGCCCGCGTCAATTCCACCCTCGCCGATGACCTCCATGCGCTGCTGGCACCCAAGGACGACGGCGGCCGGCTGGGGGTCACGCTGTTGGACGGCCCGGGCCTGGCGCTGCGGGCATTGTCCCGCTCAACGGAACAATTGAATGCCATGCTGGGCGCCGCCGTCGACCTTCTCCGGAAGCGCTGGCACGGCCAGGAACCCCTGAACTTGAGGAAATATTAGATGACCGCCCCTGCCCGCCTGGGATATCTGGAACGGGAGAAGCTTCCGCTCGCCCGCAGGGTGGGTGCCACGTTCCTGGCGGTGGCCGTGCTGCACGCCGTCGTGGCGGGACTCATGGTGTTTTCACTGATGACGGATGTGCATCCGCTGGCCTTCGGCCTGGTGGTCACGGCCTATTTGGCCGGTGTGAAGCACAGCTACGACTGGGACCACATTGCTGCGATCGACAATTCCAGCAGGAAATTTGCTTCCCAGGGCAGGGCGCCGGTCAGCGTGGGCTTTGCCTTCAGCCTGGGGCACAGTTCCGTCGTCATGGTGGCCGGGGTGCTGGTGGTCAGCGGTGCCGGCATCATGGGGGCCGTGCTGCATCAAGGATCCGCTCCGAACGTGGCGCTGGCCCTGTTCGGGTCCAGCGTCTCCGCCCTCTTCCTGCTGGCAATCGGGTTGTTCAACGGTTCCGCGTTCCTGAAGGCCAATGAGCTGTTCCGGCGGATTCGCGGGGGAGGGGCTGTTGCGGACGATGAACTGGCGCCCACGGGCATGGTGGCCCGCCTCCTGGACAAGCCGCTGTCCCGCGTGAAGCGCCCCCGCGACATTTACGTGCTGGGCTTCCTGTTCGGCCTGGGCTTCGACACGGCCTCAACGATCGCGTTCCTGCTGCTGACGGCCTCCGCCGCGCTGGCAGGCGTTTCCGTTGCCGCACTGCTGGCCCTGCCCCTCGCATTCACCGCCGCCATGACCTTGTGCGACACGGCCAACGGCATGGCCATGATGAAAATGTACCGCTCCGCCGTCATGCACCCGGCCCGCCGCATCGGCTTCAACATGGTCATCACCGGCCTGTCGGCAACGTCGGCACTGTTCATCTCCGCACTGACCATCGCCGCGATCGTCCACGAAGTCCTGGGCCTGAGCGATCCCGTCACCACCTGGCTGGCCACCGTGGACCTTGGCCATGCAGGGCTGCTGCTGGTGGGGCTGTTCCTGGCGGTGTGGGGCATTGCCGCGCTGGGCTGGCGGAAGGGCCGCCAGTAGTGTGATGTGCCGCATAAATCAGGCTCTGGGTGCCGTGCAACGGATGTCGTGACCCTAGGATTGATGGTTGGAATTATCCCTGGCGGGGCTTTGCATCCGCCACGCAATTTGACGATCAAGTTAGGCCCATGAGGAAAATTATTCAGTTGTCCGCCGCCGCAATCCTGGTTGCCACCCTGGCCGCCTGCGGTACCAATGCACCCGCCGCGACTTCCAGCGGGACGCCCAGCGAAACCACTGCCGCAACGCAGGCGAAGCGTGCAGTTCCCAACGTTGTTGGGATGACGTACCAGGAAGCGTACGAGACCCTGGTCAAGGAAAACTTCTTCGCCCAGCTGGTCGACAAGACCGGCGCGAGGTGGATTGAAGGAAACCCCTGGGCCGACGCCAAGGTTGCCTCCACGGATCCTGCTGCCGGCACCATGACCGATGCATCCTACGTGAAGGTGGCACTCACCGTGACGCAGGAAGAGTACGCCAAGCAGGGCAAGGCAGCCAAGTAGGCCACAAAATTGAGGGAGCCTGCGGGCCACGCCGCCGCTAGGGCAGGCGTGGCCCAGCGGCCAGCATGACGGAAAGGGCCGTCATCATGACCAGGGAGTAGCGGAACATCAGGCGCGACCACCTCGCGGGGCGTTCAGCCTTCAGTCCCCGGATGCCAAGGGCGATCCAGCCCAGGCCCAGCAAACCCATGACGGCGGTATAGCTCCAGCCCGTGTAGCCGAACGGCTGGGGGAGCAGGGAGACGGCCACAAACACCACGGTGTAGGCGAGTATCTGTTCCGTGGTGTTGGCGATGCCGCGCACCACGGAAATGACGGGCACCCCGGCCTGCGCGTACTCATCGTGACGATAGATGGAAATTGAATAGAACGCGGGCATCTGCCAAAAGAACAGCATGAGGAACGCAATGGCGGCGCCGGCGTTGAGCTCCCCGGCGGCTCCCACATATCCGCCCAGGATCGGAGCGGCCCCGGAAATGCTGCCCACCAGCGTGCCGTGGACTGACATCCTTTTGGACAGCATGCCGTAGAGCACCACGTAGGCCAGGTAGCCGCCCAGCCCCACGGCCACCACCAGCCAGTTGGTCCAGGCCATGAGCACCGACATGCCGGCAAGGCCCAGCAGCACTGAATAAATGACGGCATTGCGAGCCTGGACATGGCCCGTGACGGTGGCGCGCTTCCTGGTCCGCTCCATCACGGAGTCGATGTCGCGGTCAAGCACGTTGTTCACAACGCAGGCGGAGGCAATGACCAGGGTGGTGCCCGCGCATACCGCCAGAAACAGCAGCCAGTCAATGTGCCCTGGGCTGGCGAAGAGGAACCCCGCCGCGGCAGTGAGGACGTTGCCGTACAGCACGCCCGGCTTGGCCAGTGAGTAGTAGCGAAGCACCGAATCCCGCCAGGAGGTGCCCGTGGCCCGTGAGGCCAGTGCGCTGTCGGTGCCGTCGATCCGGGATGTGCCGTCCCCGCTGGCGGGTGGGGGCTCGGAACCTCGCGGGGACATGCGCATGAACTCCAATCAGGGGGTGGTCCGGCCAGTTTATCGGCATGGAGGCGCCCACGCCCGGCCGTGTGATCGTGGCCACTACCGGCTCATGTGAAGGGCGCAGCACCCGGCGGTGGCTAGGGCCGCTGTTGGGTCCGCGTGGCCTCCCACGCCATGACCGCCGCCTGCAGCCCTGCAATGACCTCCCCGTCGGCCAAGTCGGCGCCGAGCAGGCCGCCAATGAGGTCCAGCCGCTGGTAGAACACGGACCGTGAGAGGTGGCTGTTGGCGGCGGCGAGCGTCCGGTTGCCCGGATGGGCCAGGTAGGCGCTCAGCACGGGCAACAGGTCGGTGCCGTGGCGGGCGTCGTGTTCGAGGAGAGTGCCGAGGCTGCGCTCCAGGTATGACTGCAGGCGCGGGTCGCTGCGCAGCTGGCTGACCAGCCGGCGCAGGCCTTTCGCTCCCTGGCGGTGGAGCAGGGCCGGCCCGGCGCCGCCGTCAGGGAGGGGGCCCAGTACTTCCACGGCTTCCTGCAGGGAGTCCGCCAGCGCACCCACCTGCTCGACGACGGCGCCCGCAGCCATGGTGGGCGGCCCCGCGGAGTCCCCCACGCCGCGGATGAGCCCATGCAGCCTGACGGCAAAGGAGTCGACCGCGGCGTCCGGTCCGGGCCGGCCGGTGCCGGGTCCGGGCACGGAGACGGCAACCAGCAGCAGCCGGCCGTCCTGGGCATCAACCCTGCCAGCCACGGCACTGGCGCCCATTGAACGTGCCAGCCGGGACACGTCGGCTGCGGAGGGCCACCGGAAGCAGGCGTTCGGTCCGGCCCCGATGGGTGGGAGCCCGCCCCCGGCTGCTCCCGACCGCACCCGTGTACCAGCGCCCAAGGATTTAGGTGCACGTACAGCCAGTCCGCACAGGCGACGGTTCGTGACGGGCAGGCCCATTGCCTCGAAGCGGGCCCGCAGGGTTGTTTCACTGCGGTACCGTCCCTGCAGCAGGGAGGAAAGCAGCCAGTGCTGGCTGGCGGGCGTCCAGTTTTCCGCCGAACCGTCGGCGAGCCGGCTCAGCGAAAGTGCCACGGCGGCCTGTTCCAGCACCAGTGCCCGCCCGGCGGGGTGGGGTGCGCCGTCGAACGCGATCAGCCAGCCCCAGCGGGTGCCGCGGGCTTCGACCGGAGTGACCAGCCAGCCCTCCGAACCCAGGACGGAAGTGCGTGCGTCGTGCCTGGAATCCGCGGCGTCCCCCGGGCGGGCGCGGTGGGCGGCACGGGCGCGCATTTCCCAGCCGTCAAGCAGGGTGTGCTCGTCAAGTCCGGCCGTGTCGAAGGCAACCACCTGATGCGCCATGTCCTCCAGGACCACGGGACAGCCGAGGACTGCCCCGAGCTGGGCCACGATGTAGTCGGCGGGAGAGCCGCGCAGGCTTAGTTCCGAAAACAGTGCGTGGACCTCGTCACGGGCCTGCAGTGCCGCCATTTGTTCGGCGATGATGCGCCCATGCACCGATTCGGTGACGCTGACAAACTTGACCCGGCGGTGCAGCACCACCAGGGGCAGGCCATGGGCGTCGCACCGCTCAAGCAGCTCCGCCGGGACATCCGCGTAGCGCGTGCCAAGCTCGAGCACCAGCCCGGCAACCTGGGCGGCGGCCAGTTCGGCCATGTATCCGGCCATCCAGTGGGTGCCTTCGGGCCAGCCGACTCCGGTGGCCAGCAGGAGCTCGCCGCCGTCGAGCAGGCCGGCCACGTTCCGCGACTCGACGACGTGGACCCAGCGCACCGGCAGGCCCAGTCCGGCAGCACCGGCCACCACCTCAGCATCGCCGGCCGCCAGCACTGGCAGGGCCAGCACCTCGGCCACCGTCGGCAGCCCCGGACGATCCGTCCGGACGCCGGCCGGATTCCACTCACTTTTCACACTCTGCTCCAGCCGAGGGATGCAAATATCACTATCAGGAGCCTACAACAGCTGTCGGACACATTGTCTGGCTGGCGCGGTCCATGCCTGGGTCGACTACCGCAGGCCTGAAAACGCGGGTTTTACCGAAGGAGACATTCATGACCGCCAGCCCTGACGTTGCGAACGACGTCGAAAGTTCCATCCGCCACAACGACCGCCACCACGTGCTGCATTCGTGGTCCGCCCAGGCCGCCATTGACCCCCTGCCGGTGGAAGGCGGCCTGGGCTCCACCTTCTGGGACTACCAGGGCAACCGCTACCTGGACTTCGGCTCACAGCTGGTCAACCTGAACCTGGGGCACCAGCACCCGGACCTTGTTGCGGCGATCCAGGAGCAGGCCGGGAAGTTGGCCACCATCCAGCCGGCGTTTGCCAACGATGTCCGCGGCGAACTGGCCGCCCTGATCGCCGCCAAGGCACCCGGCACGCTCAACAAGGTCTTCTTCACCAACGGCGGCGCCGAGGCCAATGAAAACGCCGTCCGCATGGCCCGCCAATTTACGGGCAAGTCCAAGATCCTGGCCCAGTACCGCTCCTACCACGGGGCCACGTCCACGGCCATGCAGCTCACGGGCGATCCCCGCCGATGGGCCAATGAGCCCGGCGCGGCCTCCGTGGCGCACTTCTTCGGCCCCTACGCCTACCGTTCGCCGTTCCACTCCAGCACCCCCGAAGAGGAGAGCGCCCGGGCGCTGGAACACCTGGAAGGCGTCATCGTGCTGGAGGGGGCCTCCACGATTGGCGGCATCATCATCGAGACGGTGGTGGGCACCAACGGCATCCTGGTGCCGCCGCCGGGCTACCTGCCGGGCGTACGCGCGCTCTGCGACAAGTACGGCATCGTCTACATCGCCGACGAAGTCATGGCAGGCTTTGGGCGCACGGGCGAGTGGTTTGCCGTGGACGGCTTCAACGTCATCCCCGACCTGATCTCCTTTGCCAAGGGCGTGAACTCCGGCTACGTGCCCCTGGGCGGAGTCATCATGAGCGACGCCATCGCAGCGATCTTTGACGAAGTCGCCTACCCTGGAGGGCTCACGTATTCCGGCCACCCGCTGGCCTGCGCCCCCGGCGTGGCAACATTCAAGCTCTTTGAGCGCGACGGCATCCTGGCCCATGTGCGCGACCTCGGCGGCCGCGTGGTCCGGCCAATTCTTGACTCCTGGGTGAAAAAGCACCCCAGCGTCGGAGAGGTGCGCGGCCGGGGCCTGTTCTGGGCCGTGGAGCTCGTCACCAACAGGGAGACCCGTGAACCGCTGGTTCCGTTCACCGCCGCCGGCGATGCGGCACGCCCCATGGCGGAGGTCGTGGCGGCCTGCAAGGCCCGCGGCGTCTGGCCCATGACCAACAACAACCGCATCCACATCTGCCCGCCGCTGGTCATCACGGAGGGTGAACTGCGGACGGGCTTGGCCGCCATTGATGAGGCGTTGGCGGTGGCCGACGGGTTCGTGCGCTAGAGCCCTTTACAGCGTTGATATGAGTTGTAGACTCGAGTGAATACTTCGTATTCCGTAAAGGGGCTCCTGATTCCGTCGGATTCAGGAGCCCTGCCGTTTCCTGTCCGGCAGGCAGCGCAACCACAAGAAGGCCAGGAATGACCACCACCCTGTACAAGAATCGCGGACTCTTTATCAACGGCGCCTTTGTGCCGGCGGCCAGCGGGAAGACGTCATCCGTGGTCAACCCCGCCACGGGCCGTGAAATCGCCGTCGTGGATGTCGCCAACGCCGACGACGTCGACCGCGCCTACGCTGCCGCCCGCGCCGCCGCGCGGAGCTGGGGGAGGACCACCCCGTCCGAGCGGCAGGCCGCCCTGCTGAAACTGGCCGACCTCCTCGAGGAGCACGCCGCGGAATTTGTTGAACTGGAAAGCGCCCAGACCGGTCAGCCCTTCGAAATGGTGGCCGTGGACCAGGTTCCGCCCTGCGCGGACCAGCTGCGCTTCTTTGCCGGTGCGGCACGCACCATGGGTGCCTCGGCCGCCGGCGAGTACGCACCCGGGAGGACGTCGTTCATCCGCCGGGAGCCCATCGGCGTCGTCGGCCAGGTGACGCCCTGGAACTACCCGCTCATGATGGCCGTCTGGAAGATTGCACCGGCCCTGGCCGGTGGCAACACGATTGTGCTCAAGCCCTCCGACACCACGCCCTTGACCACCCTGCTCCTGGCCGAACTGGCCGCAGAGGTGCTGCCGGCCGGCGTGTTCAACGTGGTGACGGGGGACAGGGACACGGGGCGCGCCGTCGTCGAACATGCCGCCCCCGAACTGGTCTCCATCACCGGCAGCGTCCGGGCAGGCATGGAAGTGGCCAAGTCGGCGGCGCTGGACCTCAAGCGCACCCACCTTGAACTGGGCGGAAAGGCGCCCGTGCTGGTGTTTGCCGATGCCGACCTTGCGAAGGCGGCCAAGACCATCGCCATGGCGGGGCTGTACAACGCCGGCCAAGACTGCACCGCGGCAACCCGCGTGTTGGTCGAGGCCTCCATCCACGATGAATTTGCCGCAGCCCTGGCCGCGGAAGCCGCCGGCTACAGCGTTGGCGGACCCGAGGACCACGCAGATATGGGTCCGCTGAACAACGCGGCCCAGCTGGCCCGCGTGGCCGCCGTGGTGGATGCCCTGCCGGCGCACGCCAGGGTCCTCACGGGAGGGCACGCGATTGACCATGGGGGCTACTTCTATGAGCCCACGGTGGTCGCCGGGCTGCTTCAGCACGATGCCGCCATCCAGGAGGAAATCTTTGGTCCGGTCATCACCGTCCAGGCATTTGACTCGGAGGAGCAGGCCGTCGAGTGGGCCAACGATGTTCCCTTTGGGCTGTCCTCGAGCGTCTGGACCCGCGATGTGGCCCGCGCGCTGGACCTGAGCCGGCAGCTGGACTTTGGCGCCGTCTGGATCAACGACCACCTCACGATCAGCGCGGAACTGCCCCACGGCGGCTTCAAGCACTCGGGCCACGGCAAGGACCTGTCGATGTACGCCCTTGAGGACTACACCCGCGTCAAGCACGTCATGGTGAACCTTGAGCGCGACTAGGCCTGGTTGGCGGACATGCCGGCGCCCGAAGGCAAGCGGGTATTCTGTCAGTGAACGGCACACCATCCACCCCGCCGTCCCTGACAGCCGCTCAAAGTGCATGCCGGGACCGCCATTTTCGCGGGCGAGATCGTCGTCGACACGCCCACAAGGAGCTCCCCGTGACCACACACCCTGATTCCTCACTGAACGAACTTGACGAGATTTCCAAGCGGATCATTGAACAATTGCAGGAGGACGGCCGGCGGTCCTACGCGGCCATCGCCGAATCCGTGGGGCTGTCAGACGCCGCCGTGCGCCAGCGCATCAAGCGGCTCATTGACAGCAAGCTGCTGGAAATCGTGGCCGTGACCGACCCCTTGCGCGTGGGGTTCACCCGCCAGGCCATGATCGGGGTGCGGATCAATGGGCAGCTCGGGGACGTCGCGAAGGCGCTTGAGTCCTTCAGCGAGGTCAGCTACATAGTGCTCACGGCCGGCCAGTACGACCTTCTCGTGGAGGTGGTCTGCGAGGATGACGACCATCTCCTGCGCCTGCTTGGCCGCATGCGGGAACTGCCGGCCGTTACGTCCACCGAGACGTTCATGTACCTTAAGCTCCACAAGCAGCGCTACGACTGGGGCACGCGCTAACCGTCTTGGCATCCTGGGCCGTGAACAGGAGCCACATGGTTAGAGCAACTCCTGGGCTTTAATGAGGGCGGCGCGCAGAATACGTTCCATTTCATCGAACTCGGGCTGGCCGATGATCAGCGGCGGGGAGAGCTGGATGACGGGGTCGCCGCGGTCGTCGGCGCGGCAGTACAGGCCGTTGGCGAAAAGTTCGTGGGACAAAAAGCCCTTGAGCACCCTTTCGCATTCTTCAGCGCTGAAGGTTTCCTTGGTTGCCTTGTCCCTGACGAGTTCAATGCCGTAGAAGTAGCCCGCCCCGCGTACGTCCCCGACAACGGGCAGGTCCAGGAGCTTCTCCAGCGTGGACCGGAAGGCGGCTTCGTTGGCGCGGACGTGGCCGTTGATGTCCTCGCGCTCGAAGATGTCCAGGTTGGCAAGCGCGACGGCGGCCGACACCGGATGCCCGCCAAAGGTGTAGCCGTGCGAAAAGACGTGGCTGCCGTCGGCAAACGGCTCATAGAGCTTGTCCGAGGCGATGAGTGCGCCCATGGGGGAGTAGCCGCTGGTCAGTCCCTTGGCGCAGGTGATCATGTCGGGGACGTAGTGGTAGCGTTCGGCGCCAAAATACGTGCCGAGCCGGCCAAACGCGCAGATGACTTCGTCGCTGACCAGCAGCACGTCGTACTCGTCGCAAATTTCCCGGACCCGCTGGAAATAGCCGGGAGGCGGTGGGAAGCAGCCGCCGGCGTTTTGGACCGGTTCCAGGAACACGGCGGCAACGGTGTCTGGACCCTCCTCCAGGATGACGCGCTCAATCTGGTCGGCGGCCCACCGGCCAAAGGCCGCCGGATCCTCGCCATGGACGTCTGCGCGGTAGATGTTGGTGTTTGGCACGCGGAAAGTGGAGGGCACCAGCGGCTCAAAATCAGCCTTGAGTTCGGGGATGCCCGTGATGGACAGGGCGCCGTGCGTGGTGCCGTGGTAGGCGGTGGTGCGGGAGATTGCCTTGTGTTTGCCCGGCTTGCCCTTGATCTTGAAGTACTGCTTGGCCAGTTTCCAGGCGGACTCCACTGCCTCGCTGCCGCTGTTGGTGAAGAACACGTGGTTGAGGTCTCCGGGGGCCAGGGCCGCCAGCCGTCCGGCGAGCTCCGCGGCGGGCTCATTGGCGTAGGACCACAGCGGGAAGTACGCAAGCGTCTCGGACTGCCGGGCAGCTGCCTCGGCCAGTTCTCGGCGGCCGTGGCCCACCTGGACCGTGAACAGGCCGGCCAGCCCGTCCAGGTAGCGTTTTCCCTGGTCGTCATAGACGTAGGCGCCTTCACCGCGCACGATCATCGGCAATTCCGACTGGTCGCCGGGCTGGGCGGAAAAGTGCAGCCAGAGATTGTCGTGGGCTGCCTTGCGGTATGAGGTTCCCGACTCCGGGCCGGCCATCACTGCGGACATGTTAAGGGCTCCTTGGATCCATCGGGCACGTCGTCTTCGATGCGCCCGTGCTGATCAGTCTGCCCGGCAAAACATCTCTTGACAAGGGAATCTGAACTTATTGTTTGGATATGCTTCTGTATCCATCGTTTCTACGGTTCAATATTTGAAATGGCTTGAAAAGTCCGGCAAATTCGATATTGCTCACGGGAAAGCGGGAGCGGCCCGCAGTCAGCCGCGCGCCGCGCCCGCGCTTTCGCGCAACACGACTTCGCCAGTGATCCCGGGGGCGGGGGCGCCGTTGGGATCCAGCGCCAGGCCCGCGGCGATCCGCCCAATGTCCTCCAGCGGGAGCCGGTACGTGGTCAGCCCGGGGGAGTGGTCGCGAAGCGTGGGGATGTCATCGAAGCCGGCCACCTGCACGTCCTGCGGGATGCGCAGCCCGCGCGAGCGAAGGGCTGTCATGGCGCCCAGGGCCATGACGTCATTGGCGGCCAGGATGCACAGGCCGGGTGCGCCGCCGTCGTTCTTCCCGGCTCCTGCGGCAACCGGCATGCCCGGCAGGTCCAGGCACTCAAGGGTGGCGTCATAGCCGCCGCGGCTGTTGAAGGCCCCCGGAACCACGGCCACAGCTTCAATTCCGGCAGCGGCGAGGGCGGCCGTGAAACCTTCGACACGGTACCGGGCGGTGTTCCGCTCCGGCGGCCCGGCGAGAATGGCAAAGCGGGTGTGCCCCCTGTCCAGGAGGGCGGCGGCCAGGGCGGCGGCGCCCTCCCGGTTGGGCAGCGGGAGTGATAGCGCCCCGGGGATGCCGGTGGATCCCAGCGCCACCACGCGCCCGCCGTTCTTGATGTAGCGGCCCAGTGCGCTGGACACCCTGGGGTCTTCGTCCTGCAGCCGGGAGGCGGCGAGGATGATCGCATCGGTGCGGTAGGAAATGAAGGCGTTGACGGCGGACAGTTCGGCGCTGCCCTCCGGTTCGCCCCCGGCAATGTCCGTCCCGGCGAGCAGCACCTGGCGGCGGTGTTGGAGGGCCGTTTCCTGGACACCGTGGGCGATGGCGGAAAAGTACGGGTCCGCAATGTCGTGCACCACCAGTCCCACCAGGCCCGTGGTGGAGCGGGCCAAGGCCTGGGCCTGGGCGTTTGCCACGTAGCCGAGCTCCTCCGCGGCGGCCCGGACGCGGTCTGCGATGGCCGGGGCTGGAGTGCGCGCGGAGCCGTTCAGGACCCGTGAGGCGGTGGCGAGGGACACGCCGGCCTGGCGGGCCACTTCGGTTAGTTTGACGCTCACGGTGGTGTCCTTGTCGTGGAGGTGCGGATGGAATGTTTCAGTCCGCCCGGGGAAGCCCTTGACCGGACGCTGTCTCCAGCATATATTGGAAAGCGCTTTCCAAATTTCAGGCCACGCCGGACCCTCCGGCACGCACTTACCACCGGGAGAAGCACGTGACGCTGACAGCATCCACCGACCAGGCCACCACGGCAGCCGAGGCAACGGCAGGCGCCGCCGGCGCAGACGCAGCCGCAGCCGCAGACGCAGCCGCAGACGCAGCCGCAGACGCAGCCGCAGACGCAGCCGCAGGCGCCAAGAAGAAGGTCATCCGCATTGCCATGAACGGCATCACCGGCCGCATGGGCTACCGCCAGCACCTGCTGCGCTCCATCCTGCCCCTGCGCGAGTCCGGCCTGACGCTGGAAGACGGCACCAAGGTCGCCATCGAGCCCATCCTCGTGGGCCGCAACGCGGAGAAGGTCCGCGAACTTGCCGAGCTGCACAACGTTGAGCACTGGACCACCGACCTGGACGCGATCATCGCAGACCCGACTGTCGACGTCGTCTTTGACGCCTCCATGACCAGCCTGCGCGCCGCCACCTTGAAGAAGGCCATGGCCAACGGCATGCACATCTTCACCGAGAAACCCACGGCTGAGACCCTGGAGGAGGCCATCGAGCTGGCACGCATTGGCCAGGAAGCCGGCATCACCGCGGGCGTCGTGCACGACAAGCTTTACCTGCCCGGCCTCGTCAAGCTGCGCCGCCTGGTCGACGAAGGCTTCTTCGGCCGCATCCTCTCCATCCGCGGCGAGTTCGGCTACTGGGTCTTCGAAGGCGACCACCAGGCCGCCCAGCGCCCCTCCTGGAACTACCGCAAGGAAGACGGCGGCGGCATGACCACCGACATGTTCTGCCACTGGAACTACGTCCTTGAAGGCATCATTGGCCGGGTTTTGACCGTCAACGCCAAGACCGCAACCCACATCCCGGCCCGCTGGGACGAGGCAGGCAACGAGTACAAGGCAACCGCCGACGACGCCGCCTACGGCATTTTCGAGCTGGAAACCCCGCAGGGTGACGCCGTCATTGGCCAGATCAACTCCTCCTGGGCAGTACGCGTCTACCGCGACGAGCTCGTGGAATTCCAGATCGACGGCACCCACGGCTCCGCAGTTGCCGGCCTGAACAAGTGCGTCGCCCAGCAGCGCGCCCACACCCCCAAGCCCGTCTGGAACCCGGACCTGCCCGTCACCGAATCCTTCCGCTCACAGTGGCAGGAAGTCCCGGCGAACGCCGAGCTGGACAACGGCTTCAAGCTGCAGTGGGAAGAGTTCCTGCGCGACGTCGTCGCCGGCCGCGAACACCGCTTCGGCCTGCTCTCCGCAGCCCGCGGCGTGCAGTTGGCCGAGCTGGGCCTGCAGTCCTCCGACGAGCGCCGCACCCTGGACATCCCGGAAATCGAGCTCTAACCATGGCCATTTCAATCACCCTTCCGCTGCCGGACGGCAGCCTTGAAGCACTCACGCTGAACGGGACCGGCCCGTGGCACAAGCCGACGGCGCTCATCACCTCCCGCAAGGTCTACGCCGCCGCGCACGTCACCCCCAAGGTTTTGGGCAACAACGTGCCCGGCGCCCCGGCCGACATTGACTGGGATGCCACCCTGGCCTTCCGCCGTGAGCTGTGGAGCTGGGGCGTGGGCATTGCCGATGCCATGGACACCGCGCAGCGCGGCATGGGCCTGGACTGGGCCGCCACGCAGGAGCTCATCAACCGCTCCGCCGCCGAGGCCGCCCTCATCGCCACGCCGGAGCGCACCGTGCGCGACCTCCTGGCCTGCGGTGCCGGCACCGACCAGCTGGACCCCGCAACCGTGGAGCCCGGCGAGGATGGCCTGGCCGCCGTGCTTGCCGCCTACCGCGAGCAGATCGCCGTCGTCGAGGCCTCCGGCGCCAAGGTCATCATCATGGCCTCGCGCGCCCTGGCCAAGGTTGCCAGCGGCCCCGCGGACTACCTGGCCCTCTACGGCACCTTGCTGTCAGAGGTCAAGGAGCCCGTTGTCCTGCACTGGCTCGGCACCATGTTCGACCCCGCCCTGGCCGGCTACTGGGGCAGCGACGATGTCGCCGCCGCAACCGCCACCTTCCAGCAGCTGACCTCGGCGCATGCCGCGAAGGTGGACGGCGTCAAGGTTTCCCTGCTCGACGCCGGACACGAAGTTGCGCTGCGTGCGTCACTTCCGGAGGGCGTGCGCTTGTACACGGGCGACGACTTCAACTACCCCGAGCTGATTGACGGCGACGGCTCGCACTACTCGGATGCACTGCTGGGCATCTTTGCCGCCATCGCGCCTGCCGCCTCAACGGCTTTGCAGAAGTACGACGCCGGCCAGCCCGCCGAGGCACGTGCCATCCTCGATTCCACGCGGGATCTTGGCCTGCACATCTTCGAGGCACCCACGTACTACTACAAGACGGGAATCGCCTTCCTCGCGTGGCTGAACGGCTACCAGGCCGGCTTCCAGATGGTCGGCGGCCTGCACTCGGGGCGCGACCTCAACCACCTGGTCAAGCTGTTCCGCCTGGCCAACACGGCACAGCTGCTGCTGAACCCGGAGCTGGCCGCCAATCGCATGGCCGGATTCCTGAACGCCGCCGGCGTTGAATCAGCAGTTCTGGAAGGAGCCGACGCATGAGCACCTTTGAGAAGCTGTCCATCAACACGGCCACGATCAAAAAGGCATCGCTTGCCGAAGCCCTGGACCTCAGCGTCGCCGCAGGCTTGAAGCACATTGGCCTGTGGCGCGACAAGGTGGCTGAGGTCGGGCTGGAAACAGCCGTGGAAATGGTGAAGGCGTCCGGCCTGCAGGCTTCCAGCCTGTGCCGCGGCGGCTTCCTGACCGCTGCCGAACCGGCCGGCCAGGCAGCCGCGCTCGAGGACAACAAGGCCGCCATCCTGGAGGCGAAGGCCCTCGGCACCACCGAGATCATCATGGTGGTGGGCGGGCTTCCCGACTTCAGCGTGGCGCCCGGTGCCGTTGACGGCGGCGGCGAGGCAAGCGCCGTCGTGGGCGGCAAGGACATTTGCGCTGCACGCCAGCGCGTGGCCGACCGCCTCGCCGAACTGGTGCCCTTCGCCCTGGAACACGGCGTGCGCCTGGTCCTGGAACCGCTGCACCCCATGTACGCCGCCGACCGCGCGGTGCTCTCGACCCTGGGCCAGTCCCTGGACCTGGCAGCGCCGCACCCGGTCGAGGCCGTGGGCGTCGTGGTGGACACCTTCCACGTGTGGTGGGACCCGTCGCTGCAGGGGCAGATTGCCCGCGCCGGTGCCGAAGGCCGGATCGCCTCCTACCAGGTGTGCGACTTCAACCTGCCCATCGCCGCCGACGCGCTGCTGTCCCGCGGATTCATGGGCGACGGCGTCATTGACTTCGCGTCGATCGGCCAGTGGGTTGCCGAGGCAGGCTACAACGGTGTCGTCGAGGTGGAAATCTTCAACGAGGACATCTGGAACCTGCCGTACGCCGAGG
>NZ_JAJLOZ010000075.1:0-21824 GCF_025548615.1 Arthrobacter sp. A2-55
GGCGCAGGCCCGCCACAGCTTATCCACAGGCAATATTGGGCAACCCCTGATTGACCATCGCCCGTGGACGCCAGCCTGAATGAATGACAGGCAAGAAGCCCCGGGCCTATTTGGGCAGCACGCTCCGGTAGACGTCCAGGGTTTGTTCCACAATGGATTCCCAGGAAAAGTGGTCCTGCGCGCGTACGCGCCCCTTCTCCCCCATGGCCCGCGCACGGGCCGGGTCCTTGAGGACTTCGATCAGCGCTGAGGCAAAGTCGGCCACGAACTTGTCCGGGTCAAGCGGGGTGCCGCTGCCGTCCGACAACTGCTCCAGGGGAACCAAAAGCCCGGTTTCGCCGTGGGCCACCACCTCGGGGATTCCCCCCGTGGCGCTGGCCACCACGGCGGCGCCGCACGCCATGGCCTCAAGGTTGACGATCCCCAGGGGTTCGTAAATGGACGGGCAGGCAAAAACAGTGGCGTGGCTCAGGACCTGGATGAGCTCGTTGCGCGGCAGCATCCGTTCTATAACGACGACGCCGTCGCGCCCCGCCTTCAGCCCCTCAATGAGTGCATTGACTTCCGCGCCAAGCTCCGGGGTGTCTGCGGCCCCGGCGCACAGCACCAGCTGCACTTCCGGTGGCAGGGCGGCAGCCGCCTTCAAAAGGTACGGCACACCCTTTTGACGCGTCACGCGCCCCACCCACACCACGCTGGGACGGGCCGGGTCAATCCCGAGGGAACGGACGACGTCGTCCTTCTCATCGCGCTGCCAGGCGGCGACGTCGATGCCATTGTGGATGACCTTGACCTTGTCCGGGTCCACGTCCGGGTAGCTGCGCAGGATGTCCTGGCGCATGCCGTCGGACACGGCGATGATCGCGGCGGCGGCCTCATAGGCGGTCTTCTCCACCCAGGACGACAACGCGTAGCCGCCGCCCAGCTGCTCAGCCTTCCACGGCCGAAGCGGCTCCAGGCTGTGGGCGCTGAGCACGTGCGGGATGCCATGAAGCAGCGAGGCCAGGTGGCCGGCCATGTTCGCGTACCAGGTGTGCGAGTGCACCAGGTCTGCCCCGGCAATGTCGGGGACGATCTGCAGATCCACCCCCAACGTCTGCATTGCGGGGTTGGCGGAGGCCAGCTGGGGCAGGTTTCCATACGAGGAAACTGTGGCGCCATGGAAGTCTGCCGGGCGGTCCGCGCCGAAGGCATGGACCCGCAGCTCAACCTTTGACGCCAGCACGCGGCTGAGCTCGGCTACGTGGACTCCGGCGCCGCCGTAAATCTCCGGGGGAAATTCTTTTGTCACAATATCGATACGCACCCTCCCAATGTAGTGTCTTCGGAGACGTTGTTCTAGTGTGAAGGTGTTCCACCCGTCCACGGGGCGCATTTCCTTGCAACATTCAAGCTGTCGGAGGTTGTCACATGTCGGTCAAGAAAGTTCTGGCGATAGTTTTGGCGGGCGGTGAGGGCAAGAGGTTGATGCCCTTGACAGCAGACCGCGCCAAGCCTGCAGTCCCCTTTGCGGGATTCCGGCTGGTCGACTTCGCCTTGTCAAATCTTGCTAATTCCGGGTACTTCAGAATTGTGGTGTTGACGCAATATAAGTCGCACAGCCTGGACCGCCACATCTCCGAAACGTGGCGCATGTCCACGCAATTGGGCAATTATGTGGCGTCCGTCCCGGCACAGCAGCGGCGCGGCAAGAGCTGGTTCCTGGGCAGCGCCAATGCCATCTACCAGTCGATGAACCTCATCGGGGATGCGGAGCCGGACATTGTGGTGGTGGTCGGGGCCGACCACGTGTACCGGATGGACTTTGAACAAATGGTGCAAAACCACATCAAGTCCGGGGCCCGGGCCACCGTGGCAGCCGTGCGCCAGCCCCTTGAAATGGCCAACCAGTTCGGCGTCATCGAAGTGGACACCTCCTTTGACACCGGCGTGGTCGGGGCACACAAGATCTCCGCCTTCGTGGAAAAGCCGGAATCCACGCCCGGCCTCCGCGAGGCGCCGGACCAGTTCCTGGCATCGATGGGGAACTACGTGTTTGACACCGATGCCCTGGTGGAGGCCCTCGAACAGGACGCCGCCAAGGCGGACACCAAGAACGACATGGGCGGGGACATCATCCCCTACTTCGTGGATCGCGACGAGGCATTCGTCTACGACTTCAGCACCAACGACATCCCGGATGCAACCGACCGGGACCGCAACTACTGGCGTGATGTGGGCACCATCGACTCCTACTACGAGGCCCACATGGACCTGATCTCGCCGCTGCCCATATTCAACCTGTACAACCGGGCCTGGCCCATCTTCACCCGGAACACCGTGTCGCCGCCGGCAAAGTTTGTCCATGGCGAGCACAACTCCATCGGCACCGCACTGGATTCAATCGTGGCCCCCGGCGTGGTGGTGTCCGGAGGAGTCGTGGAAAATTCGGTCCTCTCCAATGACGTATTTGTGGGCACCGGAGCCCGTGTCCAGGACTCCGTGCTCATGGACAAGGTCATGGTGGGCCGCGGGGCCGTGGTGCGCCGGGCCATCATTGACAAGAACGTGAAGATCCCGGCGGGCGCCACCATCGGCGTGGACCATGAGCTGGACCACGCACGTGGATTCACCATCACCGAATCCGGGCTGACGGTGTTGTCCAAGGGGCAGGTGGTCTCCCCCCCGGACGCTGCCGAACTGGCGCTGGCGAAGGCGGCAGCCGCCGAGCTGCCTGCGGCACTGAAGCTGGCCATCCACGACGACGCCGCCCTGGAGGCAACCATGGACAAGGTGGCCGGCAACCAGCTGGAGGCGGCTGAATCGGAATCTGGCGGTGAACCGGCTAAAATTGCGGAGTGACTGCCGCTGAACTGACGACCGAGGAAATCCAAAATTGCATCAAGGTTTTGGAGAATATTCATGTTTACGACGAAGAAAACCCCGACTATATACGCATTCGCCGTGCCACGGGAAAGATGTTCAAGGCTGTCAAGCGATATCGCAGAAATGTTAAAAGGGATGCCGTCAATGATGCGGACCGGGCGGTAATTGCCAAAACGGCCACGGCAGCGCCGGACCGAATTGATGATGAAACCCGGGGCAATAAACTCAAGCCCTCGGCAACAGGCGGGACGGCGGGGACGCTTCTGCGTTCCCGCCCCTGCTACATCTGCAAGCAGCACTACACCGAAGTTGACGCCTTTTACCACCAGCTCTGCCCTGACTGTGCCGCCTTCAACCATTCCAAGCGCGACGCGCGGACCGACCTCAGCGGCAAGCGCGCCCTGCTGACGGGGGGCCGGGCCAAAATTGGCATGTACATTGCCCTGCGGCTGCTCCGCGACGGGGCCCACACCACCATCACCACCCGCTTCCCGAAGGACGCGGCCCGCCGCTATGCGGCCATGGAGGACAGTGCAGAATGGCTCCACCGCCTGCGCATAGTGGGCATCGACCTCAGGGACCCCTCCCAGGTCATGGCACTGACGGATTCCCTGGCCGAGGCAGGGCCGCTGGACATCATCATCAACAACGCCGCGCAAACCGTCAGGCGCTCCGGCAACGCCTACAAACCGCTGGTCGACGCCGAGCTGGAACCGCTGCCCACGGACACCCCCATGCCGGAGCTGGTCACCTTTGGCCACGCCCACGACAAGCACCCCCTGGCCCTGGCCAGCCAAATGTCCGAGCTGCCCCGGATGGGAGGGGACGAAATTGCCGCCCTCGCCCTGTCCATGGGATCGGCGTCGCTTGAACGGGTTGCGGCCGGCACCGCCATCGACGCCGGAGGCCTGGTCCCCGACGTGGCCGCAATCAACAGCTGGACCCAGGTGGTGGACCAGGTGGATCCGCTGGAAATGCTCGAGGTCCAGCTGTGCAACGTGACCGCCCCGTTCCTGCTGGTCTCGCGCCTCCGCCCGGCCATGGCGGCCTCCCCCGCCCGCCGGAAATACATTGTGAATGTCTCCGCCATGGAGGGCCAGTTCTCCCGCGCCTACAAGGGTCCCGGCCACCCCCACACCAACATGGCCAAGGCCGCCCTGAACATGCTCACCCGGACCAGCGCCCAGGAAATGTTTGACGCCGACGGCATCCTCATGACGGCCGTCGACACCGGGTGGATCACCGACGAGCGCCCCCACTACACCAAGGTGCGCCTCGCCGAGGAGGGATTCCACGCCCCCCTGGACCTGGTGGACGGCGCCGCCCGGGTCTACGATCCCATCGTCATGGGCGAATCCGGCGAAGACCAGTTTGGGGTCTTCCTCAAGGACTATCGGCAGAGCCCGTGGTAACGGCCGGGGACGGGTGGCGGGCAAACACCGCCCGGCTGCTTCCGGGCCTGGCGGCGGCGCTGGCCGCCGTCGGCGTCGCCTTGGCAGTCCACCAGGTGGTGCCGATGCTGCCGGCCATGACCATCGCCGTCGTGCTGGGAATTGCCGCGGTCAACCTGCCGGGCACCGCATCACTGTGCGAGGGGCCCCTGAGGAAGGGGCTGAACTTCGCGGGCAAGCACCTCATGCGCGTTGGCATCATATTTCTGGGCCTCAAGCTCAGCCTCGGGGACATTGCGGCGCTGGGCTGGGTGAGCGTGGCGCTGATTGTGGGCGTGGTGCTCCTGAGCTTTGCCGGCACCTTCGCGCTGGGCAAGCTGTTCAGGCTCGACGGCGACACCCCGCTCTTGATTGCCACGGGCTTCTCCATCTGCGGGGCGTCCGCCATTGGCGCCATGGCCGCAGTCAAGGGGACCAAACACAGCGACACCGTGCTGCCCGTGGCCCTTGTCACGCTGTGTGGCACGCTGGCCATCGGCGTGCTGCCGCTGCTCATGCACCCGCTGGGCCTGACAGCGCTCCAGTTCGGCCAGTGGGTGGGTGCCGGCGTGCACGACGTCGGCCAGGTGGTTGCCACGGCACAGACGGCGGGGACGGTGGCCCTGAGCGCCGCCATCGTGGTCAAGCTGACCCGCGTGGTGCTGCTGGCCCCGATTGTCGGTGTGGTGGGCGGCCTGGAACGACGCCGGCACACCCGCCTTGCGCTGGCCGCGGGCGCCCAGGACGACGGCGCCGAAAAGCCGCGCTTCCCGCCCGTGGTTCCGCTGTTCGTGATCGGGTTTTTGGCGATGATCGTGCTGCGCACCACCGGGCTGTTGCCCCACGCTGCCATTGAGGCCGGCTCGGTTGCGCAGGACGTGGCCCTCGGCGCGGCCCTGTTTGGGCTGGGGGCATCCGTGCGGGTTCGCCAGCTGCTCCACACGGGAGCCCGGGCCACCGTCATGGCGCTCTGCTCCTGGGCGCTGATTGCCGCACTTGCCTTTGGCGCCGTCCACCTCATGGGGGCGTAGGCGGGGCAGCCTGCGGGCCTGCGCCGGGCCACCGCCGGGCCAGCGTCCCGCCGCAGGCGTGGTTGAATGAAACGGTGTTGAATTCTAATCTAAGCCGTGCCGAGGCAGCCACGCGCAAAGCCCTTCTGACCGTCCACCACTATGATGTCTTCGTGGACATCGGCAACGCGACACGCCTTGCCGAGCCGGGCTTTCGGACCAGGAGCACCATCGCCTTCAGCGCGGCCCGGGCCGGCGCCGAAACCTTCCTTGACTTCATCGGCCTGGGCGTTGAATCGGTGGTCCTGAACGGGCAGTCCCTGGACCTGGACACGGCTGTGGACGGTGCCCGGATCCACCTCCCGGGCCTGGCCCTGGACAATGAGGTGACGGTCACGGCAACCGCGGCCTATTCCCGCTCCGGCGAGGGCCTGCACCGCTTCGAGGATCCGGCCGACGGCCTGGTCTACACCTACACGCAGTATGAGCCTGCGGATGCCCGCCGCGTTTTCGCCAACTTTGAGCAGCCCGACCTGAAGGCTCCCTTCACCTTCCACGTCACGGCCCCGGCGCACTGGGAGGTGGCCTCGAACCAGGCCGTCACCGGTTACGCGGACACGGCCATGGACGACGGCGGCACTGCCGTGACGGGCACCTGGGACTTTGCGCCCACGCTTCCCATATCCACCTACATCACCACCATCCTGGCCGGGCCGTACTTCAAGGTTTCCGACCAGTTCAGCATGGTTTTCGGGCCCGACAGCGCCCACGCCGGCAGCGAACTGGAAATCCCCTTGACGGCCTATTGCCGCAACTCGCTGGCGGCCAATTTTGACACGGACCCGATCTTTGCCGTGACGAAGGCCGGGCTGCAATTTTTCAACGAGGCCTTTGACTACCCCTACCCGTTTGGGAAGTACGACCAGGCCTTTGTGCCCGAATACAACCTTGGCGCGATGGAAAACCCGGGCCTGGTCACCTTCACGGAGTCCTACATCCACACCTCCCGCGCCACGGACACGCAGTACCAGCAGCGGGCCAACACCATCATGCACGAAATGGCACACATGTGGTTCGGGGACCTGGTGACCATGAGCTGGTGGGACGATCTCTGGCTCAAGGAATCCTTTGCCGATTTCATGGGGCACCTGGCCGTGGCGGAGGCAACCCCCTGGGGCGAGAAGTCCTGGACCATGTTCGCCAGCCGCCGCAAGGCGTGGGCCTATGTCCAGGACCAGCTCCCCACGACCCACCCCATCGTGGCCGACATCCCCCACCTCGAGGCGGCCAAGCAAAACTTCGACGGCATCACCTACGCCAAGGGTGCGTCGGTGCTCAAGCAACTCGTGGCCTATGTGGGGCGGGAGGCGTTCATGGCAGGCTCCCGCGGGTATTTCAGCGCCCACGAGTACGGCAACACCTCATTGAAGGACCTCCTGGCCCCCCTTGGAGCGGCATCCGGGCGTGACCTGTCCACCTGGGCCGGCGACTGGCTGCAAACCGCCGGCATCTCCACCCTGACGCCTCGCATTGAGCTTGCCGACGGCAAGATCAGCTCCGTGGTGGTGGAACAGGAAGCCACGGACCCGGTCACGGGCCTTCCGGCGCTTCGTACGCACCGGCTCGCGGTGGGGCTGTTTGGCTGGGACGACGCCGGCCGGCTGGCCCGGACCCACTCGGTGACGATCGACGTGGCCGGCCCGAAGACGGAAGTGCCTGAACTTTCCGGCCTCCCCGCGCCCGCCCTGCTGGTGGTCAACGACCAGGACCTCAGCTACGCCAAGGTGCGACTCGACCCAGCATCCCATGCCACGGCCCTGGAATCCCTCGGTGCCGTGGCGGATCCCCTGGCCCGCAGCCTGGTCTGGTCATCCCTGTGGAACGCCGTCCGGGACGGGCTGGTGCCTGCCCAGAGCTACGTGGACGCGGTCAGCCGGCATGCGGCGGGAGAGCCGGACATTTCGCTTCTGCAGTCGCTGGTGGACAACGCCCGGTTTGCTGTGGCCAATTACTGCCAGCCGGGCACCCGCGGCGAGGCCCGCGCAGGGCTGCTGGCCGCCGTCGTCCATCACCTGGAGGCGGCGGAGGCCGGCGGCGACGAGCAACTGGTCTGGGCACGCACCCTGGCCGCGCTGGGGCGCGGTGCCGAGGCCGCCTCCGGGAGAATTCGCGAGCTGCTGGACGGGGTGAAGGTGCCAACAGGGCTCAACGTAGACAGCGAACTGCGCTGGCTGCTGTGGCAGGCCCTCGCTGCCCGCGGGCAGGCCACCCCCGGCCAGCTGGACGCCGAGCTGGCCAAGGAAACCACCGCCGAGACGCGCGTGGGCCGGCTGACGGCGTGGGCCAGCTTCCCCGACGCCGCCGTCAAGGCCGAGGCGTGGCGCAGTGCAGTGGACGGCAGTGAACTGACCAACGAACTGCTCAGCGCCACCCTGGAGGGCTTCATGGTGGGCGGGCACAGCCTGCTTCAGCCCTACATCGAACCGTACTTTGCCGCGCTCAACGGGTTCTGGGCGGAGCGCAGCATTGAAATTGCCGGGCGGCTGGTGCGCGGGCTGTTCCCCGCCCACCAGGACCTCGCGCCGGGCACGGCCCCCACGGACCATCCCGTGGTTGCCCGCACCGACCTGTGGCTGGCCGCCAATGGCGATGCGGCAACCGGCCTGCGGCGGCTGGTGGTGGAGCAGCGCGACCACCTGGTCCGTGCGTTGTCCGCCCAGGCGGTTTCCGAATAGGGGCCCGGCAGCCGGGCGCAATGCCGGCCGAAGACGGCGCTACTGCAGTGCGTCCCTGCGGATGAAGCGGATGCCAGCAACGGCCATTCCCAGGGCGGCCAGCGTCCAGGCCGCCACCGCAATCCAGTCCGCCCACTGGCCCAGCGTGGCCACCAGGGGCATGCGGTTTTCGTGGCCAAAGTGGTACGTGGCCACGGAGAACATGCCCAGCGGGAAGACTATTGACCACAGCGCCGTGACATACTTCAGCGGCTCCCGCCTGACCAGGTGGCGCCATATGCCAAACGCGACCAGCAGGGGAACCCACCACAGCCCGAAGGCCCACAGCAGGTAGCTGATGCCCCCCACCGTGGCTGCGGCCAGGTCAAGCACGGGCACGCCCGCGGGCAGGTTGAGAATCATGGATCCGGCCAGGACCGAAATGGCCGTGGCACCCATGAAGATCCAGTTGGCAGGCACAATGCCGCCGTGGTTCTCGCCGCCCGTGAGCAGACGCAGCATCACCAGGGTGGTCAGCGTCAGGTAAAGCATGATGCCGATGCCCCAAAAGGCGACGGCGGCGTCGCTGAGCAGCCGGATCGAGGAGTTGTCCACGGCCAGGGTCGCCGCGACAACGGACAGCGACTGCGTGGCCACGACCCACAGGAACCAGGTGCCGTCCACGGGCAGCAGCCGTGGCAGCAGCCCCGCACCGCCCCCGCCCTCCCCCATCTCGGTCCGCAGCATCATGGACAGCGGAATGCCATAGGCGAGGAACAGCCACAGGGGGATGCTGGCCAGTGCCAGCGCCCAGGTCACGCCCGGCAGGCTTGCGTGGAAACCGGTGCCGACCACATTGCAGGCCGCCACCATGGTGAGGTAGCCAAAGCCCACGTGAGGGTCGCGGAAGTCCGCCACGGCCCCTGCCCGGTTGATGGCGAGCCGGCCCACCAGCCCCACCGCCAGCACCGCCAGGGCGGCGGCCGCCAGCCACAGCAGTGCCCGGGAAAGCGGCACCCACCCTGCGTCATTGAGCGCCTGGGCAACAATTCCGGTGGCCATGACAAAGGCGAACGCCGCCGGTGGCTGGTGCCGCAGCCAATGCCGCAGCAGCGTCCTGGCAGACGGCGCGCGGGACGGCCCCGGATGATGCGGTGCGGCCCCTGCCTCCGGGGCCGTCACGGGATCCTGTTCAGCCACGCGTCGGTGCCAAACTTGCTGTCCACCAGCCGTTTCGCCTCCTCCAGCTCTGCGGACGAGAGCACGGACGCCTGGGCGTTGTAGCGCTCCCGGAACGTTTCCATCATGCGGGCAACAATCTCGGCACGCGGCAGGCCGGTCTGGCGCCGCAGCGGGTCCACGCGCTTCTTGGCGGAGCGGGTTCCCTTGTCGGAGAGCTTTTCCTTGCCGATCCGCAGCACCTCCACCATCTTGTCCGCGTCAATGTCGTAGCTCATGGTGACATGGTGCACGATGGCGCCGTTGCCGAGCCGCTTTTGTGCGGCCCCGCCAATCTTGCCCTGGTCCGTGGCGATGTCGTTCAGCGGCACGTAGTACGCCGCGATGCCGATCGACTCCAGCGCGGCCATGACCCACGCATCCAGGAACTTGTAGGAATCCTCAAAGCTAAGTCCGTCCACCAGGCTCTGCGGCAGGTACAGCGAGTAGGTGATGCAATTGCCCGACTCCATGAACATGGCACCGCCGCCGCTGATCCGCCGCACCACGTTGATCCCGTACTTTTCGACGCCCGCCGGGTCCAGTTCGTTGCGGACCGACTGGAAGCTGCCAATCACCACGGAGGGTTCGTTCCAGTCCCAGAAGCGCAGGGTGGGGTTGCGCCGCCCGGCGCCCACCTCCCTCGTGAGGACTTCGTCAAGGGCCACGTTGACGGCCGTGGGCAGCACGGTCGGGGCAATGATGTCCCAGTCGTGGTCCAGCCAGCTGCTGGCCTTCGCCAGCGCCCGCCGGACAGCCACTGAGACAGCCTGGGCGGAAAAACCAAAGAGCACGACGCCGGCCGGCAGGGCCGCCGTGATGGCCTCGGCCAGCGCTGTGGCCGGGAGGTCGGCGGGTAGTCCCGACAGGGCCGCGTTGATGTCATCGAGGGCCTCGTCGGGTTCCAGGAAGAAGTCGCCGCTGACCGAGACATTCGCCAGCAACCCGGCCACCACGTCCAAATCGACCACCACCAGCTTGCCGCCGTGGACCTTGTATTCGCCATGCAGTTCAGGAGCCATGGCCTTAGTTTCCCAACTAATGGGGCGCGAGTGCAAAACAGGGGCACAACAGCGCAAAAGGGCCCGCACCATCCGGTGCGGGCCCTGCAGGAACGTCCCTGCCATGCTGTGCTTCTGTGAGGAAGGCTTACTTCTTGCCGAAGTTGGCGAAGCGGGCGTTGAAGCGCTCCACGCGGCCGGCGCTGTCCATGATGCGCTGCTTGCCCGTGTAGAACGGGTGCGACTCCGAGGAGATTTCAACGTCGATGACGGGGTAGGTGTTGCCATCTTCCCATTCGATGGTCTTGCTCGACGTTGCGGTGGAACGCGTCAGGAACTTGGTGCCCGAAGCCAGGTCGTTGAAAACGATTGCTTCGTACTTGGGGTGGGTATTCTGCTTCACTGTCAGCCTCAAAAGGTAATCGCCTGGTTTTTGCCAGACTGATGAATGTTATGGCCCGGGGGCCAGCTACACACTTTACCGGTCCCCGGGCGCATTCTCCAAGCTGGGCGGCGGATTCCACGACCGGATGGCAGCCAGCGCCTGGTCCGCATGCACGAACATGTCGGTTTCGCTGGACACCGCGAACTTGACGGCCAGCTGCGCGTCAAGGACGAAGGTGGCCCGTTTGGTGGGAAGGTTTCGCGCCAACAAACGACGCCGGACGCCAAACTGGTCCGCCACCTCGCCTGTGGCGTCGCTGAGCAGCGGATAGCTGAAGTGGTTTTCCGTGGCGAACTCGAGCTGCTTGGCCGGGGCGTCGTTGCTGATGCCCGCAACCGCTGCCCCGACGCCGGCGAATTCCCGCTCCAGGTCGCGGAAGTGGCAGGCTTCCCTGGTGCAGCCGCCGCTCCCGGCGCGCGGGTAAAAGAAAAGCACCAGCAGCCCGCCGGCAGCGAGCTCGGAGAGCCTGCGCGGAATTCCGTGCTGGTCCGGCAATTCAAAGTCGGCCGCGACCTCAGCAATTTTCATGGTTTCAGCCTACCTGCGGTTCGCCGGATGCTACCCCGCGGCACCCGGCTGGGTGGCAAAGAACGCGACAGCGCTGGCGGCTGCAACGTTGAGGGAGTCGACGCCGGCGTACATGGGGATCATCACGGAGTGGTCGGCCTGGGCCAGCGTGGCGTGGCCCAGGCCGTCCCCTTCGGTGCCAAGGATCAGGGCCAGCCGGCCGTACTGGCGGCCGGCCAGTTCCCTGATGGTGAGCGAGTCAGGCTCCAACGCCAGCGCCGCCGTCGTAAATCCGGCCTCGCGCAACAGTGACATGCCCTCCGGCCACTCGGGCAGGCGGGCCCAGGGAACCTGGAAAACGGTGCCCATGCTGACCCGGATGCTGCGGCGGTACAGGGGGTCGCCGCAGCGGGGGCTGACCAGGACGGCGTCGACCCCCAAAGCGGCGGCGGAACGGAAAATGGCGCCGATATTGGTGTGGTCAACGATGTCCTCCAGCACGGCCACCCGGCGCGCGCCGGCCAGCAGTGCCGGGATGTTCGCCGGGGCCGGGCGGTGCATGGCCGCCATGGCACCGCGGTGCAGGTGGAAGCCGGTGATGTCCTCAAGCATTTGCGCGGTGCCGACAAAAACCGGAACCTCGGGGTGGGCTGCGATGACGTCGGAGAGCTCCGGCAGCCACTTTTCGGCCATGAAGAACGACCGTGGCTGGTGACCGGCGTCGAGCGCCCTTCGGAGCACGCGCGAACTCTCGGCAATGTACATGCCTTCATCGGGTTCGCGCAGCTTGCGCAGCTGCACATCCGTCAGGGATGTGTAGTCACTGACCCGCGGATCCGCCGGGTCGGTAAGCTGGATGATCATGCCTTGCGCGCCGCCGAACGGTTCACGGCTGGTGGCGCGCCGTGGCGGCGAAGCGGCCGCCGTTGGTGGTGACACTCAGCGGCAGCCCGAACGTGGCGCTGAGGTTTTCCTCCGTCAGCACGTCGCCGATGGGGCCCTGTGCCACCACGCCGCCGTCGCGCAGCAGAAGTGCGTGGGTGAAGCCCGGGGGAACCTCTTCAAGGTGGTGCGTGACCAGTACGGTGGACGGCGCAAGCGGGTCCGCAGCCAACTGGCTCAGGCGCTGCACCAGGTCCTCGCGCCCGGCGAGGTCCAGGCCTGCGCCCGGCTCGTCGAGCAGGAGGAGTTCAGGATCGCTCATGAGTGTCCGGGCAATCTGCACACGCTTCCGCTCCCCCTCGCTCAGTGACGCGAAGGGGCGGTTCAGGAAGGTGGACATGCCCCAGTCCTCGAGCAGGCGGAAGGCGCGCCGTTCGTCGTCGCGCTCGTAAGCCTCGCGCCAGCGGCCGGTGACGCCGTAGGCGGCCGTCACCACCACGTTGAGAACTTTTTCGTGCTCCGGAATCTGGTTGGCCAGGGCGGAGGAGGCCAGGCCAATCCGCGGGCGGAGTTCAAAGACATCGACGGCGCCGAGGACCTCGTCCAGGATGCCCGCCACCCCGCGGGTGGGGTGCATCCTCGCACCCGCGATTTGAAGGAGGGTGCTCTTGCCGGCGCCGTTGGGTCCCAGCACCACCCAGCGCTCCCCTTCGGCCACGCGCCAGTCAATGGAATCCAACAATGTCCTGGTGCCGCGGACCACGCTGACACCGGCCAAACCCAAAACTTCACTCATGAACAATGAGCCTACTAGAAACCGCGGGCCTCCCCGGCGAACCACGGGCCGGGGCTGATCGAACGCTAGAATCGAACCATGCCCTCCACACTTACCGCAGTCAGTTATGGCCGTTCGCTGCCCACGGACTCCCTCGACCAGCTCCGCCGCCTGATTGCGGCCAACGGCAGCCACATTGAACAGGAGTCGCTGGAAAAGCACCCGGGCTTTGATGTGGCCGTGTTTTCGCTCCGCTCTCCCCTTGACGCCGCGGACCAAGCCGTCCGGGAATTGCGCACCGCCATTGCTGCTGCCCCGGTTACCGGCGTGGACACCGCCGTCGTACCCGAGTCGCTGAGGGGTGCCGGGCGCAAGTTCATCATCATGGATGTGGATTCCACCCTAATCCGGCAGGAGGTCATTGAGCTGCTGGCCTCGCACGCAGGCACGGAGGCCGAGGTTGCGAAGGTGACCGCAGCTGCCATGCGCGGTGAGCTGGACTTCGCCCAGAGCCTGCACCACCGCGTGGCAACGCTGGCGGGCCTGCCGGAGTCAGTGCTGGCCGACGTCGGCGCCAAGATCCAGCTGTCGGTCGGGGCGGAACGCCTGGTGGCGGCTGCCAAGGCCGCAGGGCACACCGTTGCCGCCGTGTCAGGCGGCTTTTCGCAGATCCTGGCGCCCCTGGCAGCGCACCTTGGCCTCGATTTTTACCTCGCCAACGAATTGGAAATCATTGACGGCAGGCTCACCGGCAAGGTGTCCGGCCCCGTGGTGGACAGGGCGGCCAAGGCAGTGTCGCTGCGCGCGTGGAGCGCCGAGGCCGGGATTGGCCTCGACGCCAGCATGGCGATCGGCGACGGCGCCAACGACCTCGACATGATGGCCGCGGCGGCGCTCGGCGTGGCCTTTAACGCCAAACCAGCCGTCCGGGCCGCCGCGGACGCACAGATCAACCTGCCCAACCTGGATGTGGCCCTGGCCCTCGCCGGCATCCCCTGCGAGTAGCCAAGGCCCCCGAGGTGGCGGCGCCGGCGACCAAACCACGAGGTGGCGGAGCCGGCGGGCTGGGTGACCGTCGCAGGCGGCCCGGCATTTTTCCGGCGACTATCCGACCGACGGCCGCGGGCGGCCTTACGGTCTCCTTTTACGTCGCCTACAAAAAATACCGGCTCCGCCTGCTTGCGGGGGCTCCGCCCGTAAGCTTGCGCCGGCCTACTTGAAGTAGTCGGCGCCGCCCACGTATTCAGTGTGGCCGGTTTCGACGTCGGCGGTGGCCATTTTGGCGATTTCAGCGGCGAATTCGGCCACGGTGTAAAGCTTGCCGGCCTCGGCGCGGCGGGCCTCGATGGCGCCAGGGTTGGCGCGGTCCAGCAGGGTTGCCGTGACGGTGCCCTCGATCATGTCGCCGGAGACCACCACAAGCGAGATGTCCTCGGCTGCAAGGTTGGGGATGAGGGCGCGAAGGGCGTCCTCGCCCGCGCGCTTGCTCTTGGCAACGGGTTCGTATTCGGGCATGGTGGGCACGGTTTCAATGAAGTGTGCCTGGTGGCTGGTGACGAAGACCACGCGGGACCCGGGCGTCATGACGGGCAGTGCTGCGTTGAGCAGGTTGACCTGGGCGTCCCGGTTGAGCTGGAGGGCGTAGTTTTCGGCCATGCCGCTTTCCATGCCACCGGAGGCGTTGAGCACCACCAGGTCCAGGGAGCCAAAGTTCTCCATGGCTGCGCTAACCAGGGCCTGCACGCCGTCCTGTGTGGTGAGATCAGCGCCGACGGCGACAGCGCGCCCGCCGGCTTCAGCAATCTGGGCCACCACTTTGTTGGCCCGCGGCGCCTTCTGCCGGTAGTTGACCACGACTGCCGCGCCTTCGGCGGCCAGGAATTTGGCCACATCGGCGCCCACGCCGCGCGAAGAGCCCGTAACAATCGCTGTTTTTCCGTCAAGCTTTCCCATGAAACGTCCTTTGTTCGTCAATAAGGTTGGTGTGGAGGGGCCTAGTGGCCCATGCCAAGTCCGCCGTCAACAGGGATCACGGCGCCCGAAATGTAGGCGGCCTCGTCACTGGAGACCCAGCGGACCACGTTGGCCACTTCCTCGGCGGAGGCAAAGCGGGCGGCCGGGATGCTGGCCAGGTACTGCTTTTGCGTCTCTTCCGGCAGTGCAGCCGTCATGTCGGTGCTGATAAATCCGGGAGCCACGACGTTGGCCGTGATGTTTCGGGAGCCCAGCTCGCGGGTCAGGGAGCGGGCAATGCCCACCAGGCCCGCCTTGGAGGCGGCGTAGTTGACCTGCCCGGCGGAGCCGTAGAGGCCAACCACGGAGGAAATGAGCACCACACGGCCCTTGCGCAAACGGATCATGCCCTTGGATGCACGCTTGATGACACGGAATGCGCCGGTCAGGTTGGTGTCCACCACGGATGTGAAGTCGTCCTCGCTCATGCGCAGCAGCAGCGTGTCCTTGGTGATGCCGGCATTGGCCACCAACACCTCAACGGGGCCGTGGGCGGCCTCCACTTCGCTGAACGCTGCATCAACGGAGGCGGAGTCGGTGACGTCGGCCTGGACGCCGAGGATTCCTTCGGGAAGCTCGGACGGGCTGCGGAACGTGACGGCAACCTTGTCCCCATTGGCCAAAAAAGCCTGGGCGATGGCCAGGCCGATGCCGCGGTTTCCACCGGTAACCAGCACGCTGCGGCCCTGTGCGGGTGCAGTCTCGGGTGCACTCATGTAATCCTCTTTTCTCGTGGTGCTCGCATTGAATCCTACGGTGAAAGGCAGGGGTGCACACACTTGCGCTTTTGGAGGTATTCCCGCGCGGTGGGAGAATGGGGACGTACTTTGGAGTGTGATGAGAGACCAGACAGCAATGCCGGCATCCGGTGCCGGTCGGCGGAAACGATACCGCCGGGCCACAGGTTCCCCCGAGGTACCTTCCATTACGAATGCCGCCGAGGCACACAGCATTGAAATGCACGGACGCCTCGTGAAATACGCCACGGCCATGGGGATCCGCATGGTCTGCATAGCCTTGATTTTTGTGTTTGACGGCTGGTTCAAGCTGGTTCCCGTGGTGGGCGCGGTGCTGCTCCCGTGGGTTGCGGTGGTCATCGCCAACGGCGGTGCGGACACCTCACACATGGAGGCCACGGCCCTGGTGGACCATGTCCCGCCGATGGAACTGACTGCCCCCGACGACAGCAGCGCCGCGGCGGATGAAGTCATCCGCGGTGAGGTGGTGCCGGAGGACGTTCCGGAGCCCCCGAGGAACAATGGTGAGGAAGGCCAACAATGAACATTCTTGACATGCTCTCCCCGGACGGACAGCCGGACACGCCCGCGGAACGGGGTGCTGCCGAGGCCATTTGCTCCCGCAAGGGCTGCCGCAAGCCGGCCACCACCCAGCTGCTGTGGAACAATCCCAAGATCCACACACCGGAGCGGCGTAAGATCTGGCTGGGCTGCGACGATCATGCTGCGTGGCTGGAAGATTACTTGAAGGGCCGTTCCCTGTGGAAGGAAACGCGGCCGCTGACACCCGAGGGGCCCGCCTGATTCATGAAGACCTACAGATTCCTGTTTTCCAGCAAATGGGCAGGCTATTTTGTCCTTGCCCTGGTTTTTGCCATAGCCTGCGTGGCCCTGGGGAACTGGCAAATGAACCGGCGCAACGAGGTGGTGGCAAACATTGCCAAGATCACGGCGAACTATTCCGCCACTCCGGTTGACTATGCAGCCGTGGCGACGGACTTTGACCAGCTGAATCCCGCCAAGGAATGGACCCAGGTCACCCTTAAGGGCAGTTACGTCACGGCAGACCAGCGGGTGGTGCGAAATCGCCCCCTCAACGGCTCCCCGGGATATGAGGTGCTGGTCCCGCTGAAACTGGAAACCGGCGACACCGTCATCGTGGACCGCGGCTGGCTGCCCATTGGCAACAAGGAGGCCGGGTACCCCGATGTAGTGCCGCAGCCGGTGTCCGGCACCGTCACCGTGGTGGCCAGGATCAGGCCGCCGGAGCCGCAGGTGGACCGCGGGGCCCCCGCCGGCCAGATCGCCTCCATCGACCTGGCCGCCTACGCCAAGGAATTGTCCTACCCCATCAAGACCGGCGCGTATGTACAGCTGGCCTCGGAATCCCCTGCAGCGTCAAGCAACCCGGTGGGCTTCCCGGCACCGTCCATCGACGAAGGATCGCACCTGAGCTACGCACTCCAGTGGATCTGCTTCGGCGTGCTGGCTTTTGTCGGATTCGGCTATGCGGCGCGCCTGCAGCGCCGCAACGATGAATTCGACGCCCAGGAGGCTGCCGAGTCCGGCGTCCCCGTGGAGGAACTCTACGGCCGGGGTTCGGCCTTCCATCCGCGCCCGGTCAAGAAGGTCCGCAAACCCGGTGCCCGGGCCACGGCCGAGGAGGAAGAGGACGCGCTCCTGGACTCGCAGGGATACTAAGCCGGCAGGGTGTGTGGTTGATTCCGCCGTAGACTGTGGCCTGTGAGCGCAGATCTGAACAACACCGGCATTAACAGCACCGAAATCACCAGCAATGGACCCGGCAGCGGGGGCGGTGCCCCGGCACCCGAGGTGAGGGACGCCGTCGTCGAACATGTACGGGATGCCCTGCTGGCTGCCGGCCTGCCGGACACCGTCATCGTGGTTGACGACAGTGTGGCCACGGCAGCGACGGCGGCTGCGGTGCTGGGTTGCGAGGTGGGCGCCATTGCCAACAGCCTCATTTTTGAGTGCGGCGGCGAGCCCCTGCTGATTCTGGCCAGCGGCGCGGCAAAGATCGACGTGAAGCTGGTGGCACGCGAACTCGGGCTGCCCAAGATCAAGCGGGCCACCCCGGAATTTGTCCTGCAGCACGCGGGCCAGCCCGTGGGCGGCGTGGCGCCGCTGGGACACCCGGTTCCCCTGCGCACCATTCTCGACACTGAGCTGGCCCGGTACCCAGTGCTCTGGGCGGGTGCCGGCAGCCACCGCGCCATGCTGTCACTGAGCTACGCCGAGCTGGCCCGGGTAACCGGTGCCGAGCCGGCCGCGGTCCGCTGACCGCCGCAGGGGTTCCCGGCGCCGTTGTCAGGCCAGGGTGATCAGGTCCAGGTAGTCCTGGCTCCAGAGGTCCTCGTCGCCGTCGGGCAGCAGCACCACGCGGTCAGGGTCCAGAGCAGCCACCGCCCCCTCGTCGTGGCTGACCAGCACCACGGCGCCGGTGTAGTTCTTCAGCGCACCCAGGATTTCAGCGCGGCTGGCCGGGTCCAGGTTGTTGGTGGGCTCATCCAGCAACAGGACGTTGGCGGAAGATGCCACGATGGTCGCCAGCGCCAGGCGGGTCTTTTCACCGCCGGAGAGCACTCCCGCAGGCTTGTTCACGTCGTCGCCGGAAAACAGGAAGGACCCAAGGATGCCGCGCACCTCGGCGTCGTTCATGTCGCCCGCGGAGGACCGCATGTTTTCCAGGACCGTGCGCGTCACGTCCAGCGTGTCGTGCTCCTGGGCGTAGTAGCCGATCTTCAGTCCATGGCCGGGGGTGATCGTTCCGGTATCCGGCTTGGACACGCCGGCCAGCATCCGCAGCAGGGTGGTCTTGCCGGCGCCGTTGAGGCCAAGGATGACCACCTTGGAGCCCCGGTCGATGGCCAGGGAGACATCAGTGAAGATCTCCAGCGAACCGTAAGACTTGCTCAGGCCCTCCGCCATGAGCGGGGTTTTTCCGCACGGCGAGGGGTCGGGGAAGCGCAGCGCGGCAACCCGGTCCTGCGCGCGGACATCTTCCAGTCCCGCCAGCAGGCGCTCGGCACGCTTGGCCATGTTTTGAGCCGCAACGGCCTTGGTGGCCTTGGCCCGCATCTTGTTGGCCTGGTCCATGAGGACCCCGGCCTTCTTTTCGGCATTGGCACGTTCCCGGCGGCGGGCGCGTTCGTCCGTTTCGCGCTGCGCCAGGTACTTCTTCCACCCGAGGTTGTACTGGTCGATCGTGGCCCGGTTCGCGTCCAGGTGAAACACCTTGTTCACTGTGGCCTCGAGCAGGCTGGTGTCGTGGCTGATCACAATCAGCCCGCCCTGGTGGTTCTTCAGGAAGTCACGCAGCCACGCGATGGAATCGGCATCCAGGTGGTTGGTTGGTTCGTCCAGGAGCATGGTTTTGGCGCCGGAGAACAGGATGCGGGCCAGTTCCACACGGCGGCGCTGTCCGCCGGAAAGCGTCTTGAGGGGCTGGTTGAGGATCCGCTCGGGGAGGGCCAGGTTTGAGGAGATGGCCGCCGCCTCCGCCTCGGCCGCGTAGCCGCCGCCTGCGAGGAACTCGTTCTCGAGCTTGTCGTAGCGGCGCATCGCCTTGTCGCGGACGGAATTGTTCTCGCTCGCCATGTCGGCCTCGGCGGCGCGGAGCTTGGTGATGACCTTGTCCAGGTCCCGGGCGGCCAGGATCCGGTCGCGTGCCAGCTGTTCCATGTCGGGGGTGCGGGGATCCTGCGGGAGGTAGCCAATGTCCCCCGAACGGGTGACAGTGCCGCCTGCGGGCAGGCCCTCCCCCGCCAGGACGCGAGTCAATGTTGTCTTGCCGGCGCCGTTGCGGCCCACCAGCCCGATCTTGTCACCCTTGTCGATCCGAAATGACACTTCGTCCATGAGCAACCGTGCCCCGGCACGTAACTCAAGGTCTTGGACCGTAATCAACGTAGTAACCTTTCACATAAGTTGGATATGTGCCGCGAAACGCTCCGCCGTTCCCCCTGTGGGGATGGATTGACGTTGAACAACCTGTCCAGTCTACCGAGGTTCCACCACAACCAAAGCCCCACACCACCTGAAAGTAACCAGAATGAATCGATCATCACAGTCGCAGGGCCACAAGGGCGCCCCCGTCACGGCCCCCGCCCCCGCGGCTCCCGTTGCAGCGTTGCGCCGCCGCTGGGGTGCCATGGACATCTCCCTGATCGCCGTGTTTGCCGCGCTGCTGGCCGCCTCGATTGCCGTCCCCGGCATCAACGTCGGGCCGCTGGGGGTGGCCATTACGCTGCAGACCCTGGTGGTGGTACTGTGCGGGCTGGTGCTGGGCGTGGGGCGCGGCACGGCTGCCGTCGCCCTCTATGTCCTGTTGGGGTTGGTGGGCCTGCCCATCTTTAGCGGCTTCCGCGCCGGTCCGGCCGTCCTGGCCAGCCCGTCGGCCGGCTACATTGTGGGCTTCGCCTTCGGCGCCGCCCTGACCGGCCTGGTTGCCATCTGGGCCGTACGACGGCGGCACAAGGCGGCCGCCCTCTTCGCCGCGGCCATGGCCGGCACGGTGGTGATCCACGCCTTCGGCATCATTGGTTTTGTGCTCAAGGGCATGGCACTGCCCGCTGCAGTGGGGGCAGACCTGATCTACCTTCCGGGGGACATCATCAAGAATGTGGTGGCCGTGGCCATTGCCTTGAGCCTGCACCGCGCATTCCCGGACCTGTTGGTGCGCCGCCGCCGGTGAAATCCCCGTTTTGCATGTGGCCGGCCCAGGCGGGCGCGGCGTGAATTCAATCGTCCTCGAGTCCGCCGGCGTCGAAATTCCCCCGGTGGACGGAACAGGGACCGCTAAAACCATCCTGCGCCCCCTGTCCGTGACCCTCAACGAGCAGCGGATCGCCGTCATCGGGGCCAACGGCTCGGGCAAGTCCACCATGCTCCGTCTCCTCAACGGCCTGGTCCTTCCGTCCGCCGGCACCGTGCGCGTCAACGGGCTGGACACGCGCACCCACGGGGCGGCCGTGCGCCGCAGCGTGGGCTTCGTCTTCACGGACCCCTTGTCGCAGCTGGTCATGCCAACCCCCTTGGAGGATGTGGAACTGTCCCTCCGCCGGCTCAAGCTCTCCAAGAGGGAACGCCGGGACCGGGCCGAATCGATCCTGGCGGCCTATGGTCTGTCGCACCTGGCCGAGAGCAGTGTCTATGAACTTTCCGGCGGGGAGCGGCAGCTGACCGCCCTGGCGGCCGTGCTCGCCGTGGACCCGTCCATCCTGGTCCTCGACGAGCCGTCAACGCTGTTGGACCTGCGCAATACCAAGCTGCTGCATGAACGGCTGGCCGGGCTGCCGCAGCAAGTGGTCATGTCCACGCACGACCTTGACCTGGCGGCCGCGTGCGAACGGGGCCTGGTGATTGACGACGCCCGCATTGCCTTCGACGGCCCGGCCTCTGCCGCGGTGGACTGGTACCGGGAGTCGGTGGGCTGATGCGCGGCCATGCCCACCTGGTGGCCAGCTACATCGCCGGGAACTCGCCGTTCCATCGCATGGCACTGTGGCGCAAGGCTGTGCTGTTGCTGGCCGTGGCGGTCCTGTGCCTGGCATCCCCGGCCATTTCCGTGACGTTGGGTGTCATTATTACGACGGCGGTGCTTATCGCCGCGATAGCCGCGCACGGCGTCGCGGGGTTGCCGTGGGGCCGGTTGTGGCGCGCGGTTCGAATCATGGTGGTCTTCCTGGTTCTCATTGCGGCCTATCAATGGTGGCAGCACGGGCCGGCCACGGCCTGGCAGGTGGTGGCGGCCATCGTGGCCACGGTGCTTGCCTCCAACATCTTGACGGCCACCACACCGGTGGACGAATTGCTGGATGGCCTGGGCGCCGTGGTCCGCCCGCTGGAACGCTTTGGTGCCGACCCGGAGCGCTTTTCCCTGACCGTGGCCCTGATGCTCCGGAGCATTCCCTTCGTGATTGGCGCATTCAGCGACGTGCGCGACGCCGCCCGTGCCCGCGGGCTGGAGCGAAACCTCATGGCCCGCTCGCTGCCCGTGGTCATTGCCACGGTGGGTTATGCCCGGGCCACGGGCGAGGCCCTGGCGGCACGCGGCCTCGGCGATCCCGAACTCCCCGGCGAGCAGTAAGCAAAAGCTGAACAGGCTCCTGCCGCGTGTCCGAGAACCGCCCCGCCCCCCGTCGAGGTTGGAGATAACCACCGCTCCGAGGCATTTTATAGGTGGTGATCTCGAACCTCGACGGTAC
>NZ_JAJLOZ010000076.1:0-21108 GCF_025548615.1 Arthrobacter sp. A2-55
CAGGGTCGTTTGGCTCCCACAATTGAATCGGTCAGCACAGAATAGGCGGCCAGGGAAGCCAAGTCAGAGGAAGTGAGAAGTTTGCCGGGCCCTGGAGAGTTGCCAGGGCCCGGCCAGTGCCGCCCGGACCGGTCCCGGACGCGTTGGCTGCAATGCCGGTGATGCGTGGCGGGGTTCACCAACGCCGATGCCGGAATACGATCTTGATCCAGCGGTGTTTTCACTGTGCCCGTTGAGATCGTTGCCGTCCAATGCCCCCCCCGATTGATGGGCTGGTGCAGGACTATTCCAGGCCTGTCCGGATTGCCTCATCCAAGGGGACCCGCCACGTCCTGGCGGCGTCGAGTGTAAAGCTTCTGCCTGCCACTGTCTCCGGGGTGATACGGATGAGGTGGTCCTTTCCGATGCCCTGCCAAGGAAACTGTCCATGCACCGCGACATTTAGTGCCCGGCTGGAGTCCGTTGTGACTTCGGCCCGCCCTTTGACCACCACGCTCCATGCGACGCCAAACTCCGAGCTCACGGCGTCGGCCTCCACAGCAACCCGGCTGTCGTCGCGAATGGCGTCGAGCTTGGTGCCATTGCCGGTCCGAAAGACGAGTGTGTCCCCGTCAACAAGGTAGTTGATGGGGAAGACGTCCGGTCTTCCGTCGACGGTCACGGCGAGGCGGCCAACGGACGTCTCGGAAAGGTGCTTCCAGCATTGTCCCGGGGTGAGGATCCCTGCCTTGGGAACTACGGTGTTCTCGTTCATGATGTTGATCCTATGGTGCCGCGGTTGTCGGGCACAGGGCACAAAGTCCCGCTTTAGAGAATTCCGCTTGCTCCCAGCGCCCTTCCGATGCCATAGGTCGCCGCGAGTGCCAAGCCGCCGCCAAGGACAAGCCGTGTGGCAGCTGTGGACTTCGAGCTGCCCCCGATGCCGGCGCTCAGCGTTCCCGTGAGCGCCAACGCGATCAGAACCGCCAGGAAGGTGACCGGGATTCTTAGCCCGGCAGGTGGGACCATGATGGCCAGCAGAGGCAGCACGGCACCCACCGCAAATGCTGCAGCCGACGCGTAGGCGGCTTGCCACGGGCTTGCCTGGTCGTCCTGGTCGATGTTTAATTCGGTGGACAAATGGGCAGCCAGGGCGTCATGTTTGGTCAACTCCTCGGCGACTTGCCCAGCCGTTATGGGACTAAGCCCCTTGGCCATATATAGTCCCGTGAGTTCGGCCAGTTCTGAGTCCGGATCTTGCTCCAACTCGCGTCGCTCCTTCTCGATCAGCGCACGCTGGCTGTCGCGCTGGCTGCTGACGGACACGTATTCACCCAAGGCCATGGAAACTGCGCCCCCGACAACGGCGGCGACTCCTGCCACGAGAATGGGGGCTGGCGCATTGGTCACGCCGGCAACCCCGACAACCGTTGCGGCAACAGAGACTATGCCGTCGTTGGCACCGAGGACACCTGCCCGAAGCCAATTGAGGCGTCCGGCAATGTTGGAGGTGTGGGGTTCGTTGTCGTGCACACCAGCGCTGCCGGCAGCGTTGATGTGCCCCTCACCGTTGGCCATAATAATCCTTCCAAATCAGCCGGTGAATCGGTATCTTGCGAGGCAGGGAGCGAAGCCCGGGAATGAAGGGGAGCAGGGTTAGCAGGAGCGAGAGTACCAGCATGGTGGAGACGACCAGGATGTCGGCATTGGGCGAGGACTTGAACGGTTCTATTTGGTAGAACAGTGAAAACAGCCACAACCAGGACTGGCCTGGCGTATTGCCTGTTTCGTTCATGACACCCCATTGATCTCCCGTCAAGTGGGCCGCCGCGGCAAGGCTTGGAAAATACGAACCATCGCCGAGAAACAAGATGGTTGGGGTGTAGTTGAGGTTGTAGGGCTGCCCCGAGTTTTGCAGGACGCCGTCCAGGTTTCCGCTGCGGGCCATCCCCAGCAAGGCGCCCGCCAGCTCGGGTACAGGCCCGTAGCTGCCCTTGGCAACCTGTGCGGGATCGCCGTCGGGCGCGGCTGCGAGCGCTGCACTGTAGTTGGCGGCCCACTTCGCCTGCTGATCGGCCGTGGCTGCTGTCCACACCGCCACGGCGGGCAGCTGTGTGGATTGTGTCTTGAGTGGATTGATGACGAAGTCGTTGGCCGTGTCGATCGCGAGTCGAACACCGGACAGCTCCTGGGGGTTGAAAAATCCCAGGTGTTGCGAGGCATCGGGAGTGGAGTTGTAGGGCGGTCCGTAGCCTGCCGTGCCGCTGCTGCCGCCGAGCTCGGCGGTTGCTGTCGCGACAAAGTCTGCCGGCGCCGCCGCCGCCCACGATTTTAGCGTCACCCCGGGATCGTCAGGCGAACTGAAGATGGCAGAGAGGCCAAGCACGAGCAGGCCGACGACGACGACGCCGATGGTGAGCTCCTTGAACAGGTCGTAGTCCCGGACACGTCCCCGCCATGGCCTGCTGGCAATGTTGTCACCCGTCCGCCACGACATCGTTGATGGAACCTTGGTCATGATGGTTTCGCCTCCGGATCTTGAGCGCCGGCCGTTGAGTCACGGAGCTGGGCGTCGGTCGCCGCTGCATCGAGTGGGGGAACAACGCCGTGGGCGCGCACCAGGACAACGTGCAGGGCGACGACGGCGCCAACCGCCAGTGGCAGCAACATGATGTGCCACATGAAGATCTGGCCCAGATTGGCAACGTTGAACCAGGCCCCGATGCCGACCGCATTCAGGGCGTCCTTGGCCTCGAAGGCAATCCATTGGGAGTCAAAGTTCGTTTGCAGCAGGTATCCGGTAAACGCCGTCACGATGGAGACGAGGAACGCCAGCATGCCGGTAATCCAGGTCAGCAAGCGCCCTCCGCGCCAGGCCGCCATCCAGAACTTGATCCACAAATGGACCACCATGAACATGAAGAACAGTTCCACACTCCACAAATGAACGCTGTTGGTGAAGTGGCCCAACGAGGAGACGTGGTACCACTGCGGCCCGTTCAGGCTCAACACCACTCCCGAGCCAATGATGAAGATCAAGCCGGCGACGGCGCCCATGCCAAAGACATAGGCCCACGACGCAACATAACTGGGTTGGTCTTCCGGCAGCAGTTTCTCGGGTGGAAGGTGCCTCAAAAACCATTGCCGTGACTTTCCCGTCCACGTGTAGGCGCCAGTCCCAGCCAGTTCCGGGTCCGGTGAGGACTCCTTGACGGTGCTCATTTCCGGCTCCGTCCGCCGGGGAAGGGCAGGATCAGGGCGAGGATGAACAATGCGAGCATTGTCAGAATGACAACGAGGTTGCCCGATTGGATCATGACGGGGCCCCAGCCAAAATAGGTTCCCGGGGTGACCGGAAGTGGCGCTTGCGCCAGCAGCTCATGCATGGTGGTCTCTTTTGCTGTTTGCTTCGTTGCCTGCGTGGACAACCAACACCGGGCAGTGTGCGTACGCCGTGCAGGCTGAACTGACTGATCCCATGAGAAGCCCCCTGAATCCGCCAAAACCACGCCGGCCAAGAACGAGCATCATGGCGTTCCTGCTTTCTTTGATCAGGGTTTCCCGTGCCGGTCCCCGCACCAACCGGGTCGTAAGATTTTCGGGCCAGTCAATCCCGAAAGCAACTTGTATGGCGTTGTCCAGGATATTCTGGGCGTTCTTTTCGTAGTCGACGTTCCCCACGCCGTAGCTCGACGCCGGGGCCGGGGGGCTCCAGCAGGCCAAGGCCTGGACTTGTGCCCCCATTCTGATCGCCAGCTTTTCGGCTTGGCGGAGCGCCTCGACCGACGGCGCCGAACCGTCGACGCCGACGATCACCATGGGCGCATCCTTGCGCTTATTCATGCCCGTCGCCTCCTTCGCCGTTCGGTTGGCTGCCTGGGGCGCCTGGCAACCCACGTGCTGGCGGCGTCCAAGTCCATTCGCGAATGGATGGGAGATCCTCAAGGTGCTCCCGGATGTACCGTTCGTGCTTGTCGAGCATTTCCTGGCAGTGGGCCCGCAGTGCGTCCATCCCGTCGATGTGGCGGCCAACTCGGTCAAGGGCTTCCAACGCAAGGTGGTAGCGGCTCATCCGGTTTAGCACCACCATGTCAAAAGGCGTGGTGGTGGTACCTTGCTCGGTGTAGCCGCGGACGTGGAACCTGCCCGGATTCTTCCGGCCGTGCAAGAGTTGGTGGAAGGCCCGGGCATATCCGTGCCATGCCACGACCACGTCCCGGTCCGCGGTGAAGAGGGCCTCAAATTCGGTGTCCGGGAGGCCATGCGGATGGACATCCCGTGGCGGCAGCACCAGCAGGTCCATGACATTGACCACCCGGACCCGCAGCTGCGGAACATGGCGTTGGAGCAGCCAGGCCGCAGCCAGCGTTTCCTCCGTGGGGACGTCCCCGGCGCAAGCCATCACAATGTCCGGTTCACTGTCGCCCGTGTTGCCAGCCCAGCGCCAGATGGAGGCGCCGGCTGCGTTGTGCTGCCGGGCGTCGTTGAGGTTCAAGTACTGGGGGTGAGCCTGCTTGTCCACCACTATGAGGTTTACATAATCCTTGCTGGAAAGGACGTGCTCGGCGGTGGCGAGCAGAGTGTTGGAATCCGGTGGCAAATATACGCGCACCACCGATCCCGACAGCGACAGGACGGTGTCAATCAAGCCGGGGCCCTGGTGGCTGAATCCGTTGTGGTCGTTCCGCCAGCAGGTGGAGGTGAGCAGGATGTTCAGGCTCGGCACGGGATAACGCCAGGGAAGTTCGCGCGCATGCTGGAGCCACTTCGCATGCTGGACGGTCATGGAGGCACTCACCATGGCGAATGCTTCATAGCTGGCAAAAAGGCCGTGCCGTCCCGTCAGCAAATAGCCCTCCAGCCAGCCTTGGCACAGGTGCTCGGACAGTACTTCCATGACCCGGCCGCCGGCCGAGATGTGTTCATCCGATTCCCCGGTGGGTTCCATGAGGCACCTGTCGGTGGCCTCAAAAACAGCGCCCAGGCGGTTGCTGTTGGTTTCATCGGGGCAAAACAGCCGGAATCGGGGATCACTCGCAGTGTCCAGGTAGATGTCCCTGAGCATAAGTCCGAGTGGCTTGGTGGTCTCATGTTTGGCGGCCCCGGGGACGCCGACGTCGAGCGCGTATGTTTCCAGCGGACGCAGGGGAAGGGGTGCCATGTCGGGGCCGCCGTTGGCCCACGGCGCGGACCCCATGCGCAGCGGGCGAGAAGGCGAGAGGGCTGCCAGCTCGGGCACCAGCCGTCCGGCGTCGTCAAAAAGCTCCTCAGGCTTGTAGGAGCGAAGCCAGCGTTCGAGTTGGGCCAGGTGGGCTGGATTTTCGCGGACACCCGAAAGCGGGACCTGGTGTGCGCGGAACGTGCCTTCCACCGGAACGCCGTCCACGACGTCGGGGCCCGTCCAGCCCTTGGGGGTGCGCAGGATAATCGCCGGCCAAGGCGCGGGCCCCGTGCTTCCGTGGAGTCGGGCCTGGTGCTGGATTTCCGTGATGCGCGCATGGGCGGCATCCAGCGCCTGGGCCAAGTGCGGATGGATTTGCCCAGGGTCGGTGCCGGAAACGACGACGGGATCCCAGCCGTGTGCCCGGAGCAGCGCCATGACTTGTTCGTCTGACTGGCGGCCCAGCACGGTGGGCCCTGAAATCTTATGGCCATTCAGGTGAAGGATGGGCAGGACGGCTCCATCCCTGCGGGGGTTGAGGAAAGCTGGTGCCTTCCACGAGGCCTCCAAGGGACCGGTTTCCGCTTCGCCGTCGCCCACGACGCACGCAACGATGAGCCCGGGGTTGTCCATTACAGCACCAGTGGCGTGCATGAGCGAGTAGCCCAGTTCCCCTCCCTCATGGATGGAACCGGGAGTGGGCGGGCCCACATGGCTGGGAATGCCCCCGGGTGTGGAGAACTGGCGGACGAGGCGGCGCAGGCCCTCATCGTCCTGGCCAATCTCTGGATAAATCTCGGAATAGCTGCCTTCGAGGTAGAGGTTGGCCACCACGGCCGGTCCGCCATGCCCGGGGCCGGCCACAAAGAGAATGTGGGCCCCAGTTTTGTTGATGAGCCGGTTCAAATGGGCATAGATCAACGACAGTCCCGGGCTGGTGCCCCAGTGTCCCAACAGGCGCGGCTTGATGTCCTCGACTCTCAGCGGCCTTCGAAGCAGCGCGTTTTCCTGCAAATAGATTTGCGCCACCGTCAAGTAGTTGGCCGCGTCCCAATATCTGCCCAGCAAATCCCACTCACCGGACTCCACATCCAGGGCAGGACCCTGCCGAGCGTCGGTCAAGGCGGCCTCGTGGTTGCTGTTCAAGGTTGGCTCCCTGTAGTCACGGTTCAAGCATGGTTGCTGTGTATTCAGCCTCCCACCGTGGCCGTCCGGGCGTTAGGGACCTTGTACCCTGTGCAGCGGTGCCGTTCGGCGGCGACCATTGGAGCTGGAAGGCCGTGCCGGGTTGTGGGTTTGCCGTGGACTGGACGGCCCGATGCGGTGCCGTTGGGGCGCCGTTCAACTGTTCACCAGTGAAGGAAGTAGTGCCATGGACAAGCAGGTTTCTCGAAATGGTTTGCCCATAGTGGTGGGGGTGGACGGTTCACCCGAGTCCGTCTTGGCGTTGCGGTGGGCGGAAAAGCTGGCCGACCCGCTGGGTACCGTCATCAAGGCCGTCTGCACTTGGCAGATGGAAGTGGTGTACGGTCCTTATGCCATTTCGGAGTGGGACGGCGAGCCGGCGGCCCAGCACATGCTGGCAGCGGCCCTGGTTGACGCGTTTGGGGACAAGCCGCCCGCGGGCCTCATCGGCGAGTGCCGGCGCGGCCAGCCGGCAAAGGTGCTGGTGGACGAGGGAAAGTCGGCACAAATGATCATCGTCGGCTCGCGGGGACACGGCGGATTTGCAGGCATGCTGTTGGGCTCCGTCAGCTCGGCCTGTGCAGCGCACGCAAGTTGCCCCGTCCTTGTGGTCCACGGAGCGATGGAACATGAGGCCGACCCCGAGGTGGCAACGGAAGGAAATGAACGGCGTGCTGCCGATGAACCGGCTGGCTGACACGGAGGCAACCCGGGACTGGGCCGCGACACCAACAATTGCACATGCTGCACGGCTGACGCCGGAACAGGCGCTCCTTGCGATGGGGTCAGGCACGCAAGGGCTTTCCGGCCTCGAAGCTCAACGGCGTTTGGTGGAGACCGGTCCCAACGCCCTTCGCACACACCGGGCGAACCCTTGGCTGGTGCTGGGACGACAGTTGCGCAGTCCCATCCTGATTCTGTTGATTGTCACCGCCGGGGTGTCCCTGTTCCTGGGGGATTCAACGAATTCGACGGTCATTGGGGTCATATTGGTGGTCAGTGTTGGTTTGGGATTCAGCAATGAATTCCGGGCCGAACGGGCCGCCGAGGCACTTCACTCACGCGTCACGCATACCATTGTGGTCCTTCGGGATGGCAGGGAAAGCCAAATCGGCGTAGTGGAGCTGGTGCCCGGCGACATTGTCCGGCTGTCCCTGGGGGCCGTCATTCCTGCCGACATCCGCCTGCTGGCCAGTGAGGAACTGCTCTGCGATGAAAGCATCCTCACGGGTGAGTCCCTACCGGTGGAGAAGGCACCTGCCACCGTTGCAGGGGAGGCCGCACTGGGCGATCTGGCGTGCTGCCTGTTCATGGGCACCATCGTCCAGTCAGGCAGTTGTACCGGCGTTGTGGTCGCGACCGGTGGCAGGGCGGAATTTGGCCGGATAGCCCTGGGACTGGGGGAGCGCCAGCCCCAAACCGAGTTCCAGCTGGGACTGAAAAGGTTTTCCTACCTGCTCCTGCAGGTGGCCGTCGCCCTGACCACGCTGATCTTCATTGCCAACCTCCTGCTGGGCCGCCCGCTGCTCGACTCACTGCTCTTCTCACTCGCCATTGCCGTCGGCATCACCCCGCAGCTGCTGCCCGCCGTCGTCAGCACCTGCCTGGCCGCCGGCACCCGTGCCTTGGCGCGGCGGCAGGTCCTCGTCAAGCGTCTGGTGTGTATTGAAGACCTGGGCGACATGGATGTGCTCGTCACCGACAAGACAGGCACGCTCACCGAGGGGCGCATCAGCTTCACGGCTGCCATTCCCACCCGGCCCGACATCACCGAGGCAGAGCTATTTGTCCTGGGGCTGGAAGCCACCGAGGCCGACTATTCACGCGGGACCCCTTCCCTCATTGGCCAGAACCCCTTGGACGCGGCCCTGTGGGAAGCGCCCGGAGCCAGGGTCTTTGAGCCTGCCGGCCACCAACGGCTGGACATCATCCCCTTCGACCACCGGCGCCGCCGCACCAGCGCCTTGGTTGCCGATGCGGGCGGCGGCAACCAGGTACTCCTTACGAAGGGCTCGCCCGAGGACGTCCTGCCACTGTGCGATGGCACCCCGCCGGAGGCACAGGCCATGCTGGAGGCCCAGTACGACGCCGGCTCCCGCGTTGTTGCTGTTGCCTCAAGGCCTGCAGTGGGACTGGACACGATCGGGCCAGCGGATGAGCACGGCCTGGCCCTGGCAGGCTTCTTGGTCTTTCTGGACCGGCCCAAGCCCCAGGCCAAGGGCTCCCTTGAGGAGCTGGCCAGCCTGGGAATCGCCGTCAAGATTGCCACGGGAGACAACGCAAGGGTTGCCGAAAAGGTGTGCCGGGACCTGGGCCTGGAATCCGGGGGGACACTAACCGGCGTCCAGGTTGATGCCCTTTCGGACGCCGAACTCACCGCGGCGCTGCCGGGGACCGGCATCTTTGCCCGTGTGTCACCGGAACAAAAGGCCCGCATCATCAGTTTGTTGCGCCGGGAGGGCCGCGCCGTCGCCTTTCTGGGAGACGGAGTCAACGATGCCCTTGCCCTGCACCATGCCGACGTCGGAATATCGGTCGAAAGTGCCGCCGACGTTGCCAAGGATGCGGCGGACATCGTCCTGACGGACAAGGACCTCGGCGTTCTGGCCGAAGGGGTTCGCGAGGGTCGGCGTATCTTCTCCAACACCATCAAGTACGTCCTGATGGGGACTTCCAGTAATTTTGGCAACATGTTCAGCGCTGCGGCAGCGTCCGTGGTGCTGAGCTTCCTGCCCATGCTCCCGGGGCAGATCCTGCTGAACAACCTGCTCTACGACACGGGGCAGCTGGCCATTCCCGGCGACCGGGTGGACAAGGAACAGCTGCTGGCCCCGTCCCATTGGGACATAGCCTTCATCCGGCGCTTCATGCTGGTCTTTGGCCCTATCAGTTCATTGTTCGACTTCGCCACCTTCGCCCTGATGCTGTTTGTTTTCAACGCCGTTCCGGGGGAGTTCCGTGCAGGATGGTTCATCGAGTCCATCGCCACGCAGACGCTGATCATCTTTGCCATCCGAACCCGCCGGGTACCGTTCGTGCGGAGCCGTCCGTCCGCGGGCCTATTGTGGGCTTCCCTGGGCGTGGTCGCCGCCGGGGTCGCGTTGCCACTGTCGCCGCTGGGCCCGGTGCTGGGTTTTGACCCGCTGCCGGTTCCATTCTTTTTGGCCCTGTTGGGCATGATTGCCGTGTACCTGGTCCTCGTCGAGGGAACGAAGAAGTGGTTCTTTGCGCGTGCTGCCCAGCAGCCTCCGACGGTCCGACGGCGGGGCCGTCTCCACCGTGTCCACCGACGTGCTGCGAGATTCAGTGTGGCCCGCACTCTGTCCCGCCATTGAGTGGAGGCGAAGTATGCCGGCCTGCGGCAGCATCAGTGGCCTCGAGGCTGTCCAACAGGGATTGAAGAATCGGAAGCTGGCCCCGAACCAGGCATGTGCGCGCCTCCCGTTCCCCAACCCATTTGACGGCGTCGACTTCCGGAAACTGCTCAATATGCCCGGACCCGCGAGGCCATTCCAACCGGAATGAATTGCTCATGAACCGATCCAGCTCGAATTCCGACTCGGCGGCAAACACCCTGATGACCTTGCCGGACCGTTGATGGAACTCGCCCAGGCTGACGTAGTTCGCTGCCGGTGCCGGCGTGCCCACTTCACTCCTCGAATTCACGCAAGGCGGCTTGCCAGGGATCCTCACCCGGCTTGCATTCTCCCTTGGGAATTGACCAGGCACCTGCATCCTTGTGGGCCCAGAATGGTCCGCCCATGTGGCCGATCAAGACCTGGGTTCCGGGTTCATGGCGACGGTAAAGCAAGATTCCGGCGCTCAGTTCATTCATGGCATTTGTGGGGCCCTTTCACTCTCGGTGGCCTTCACCGCAGGGACCACCATCACATACGATCCACACTGCATTCTGCCCGTCCCCGACGTCGCCGGGTAGGGCCAAAAGGCATCCTCCTGCTGACGGGACGTTGTCCTCTATGCGCGCGGCAGCGGCACGGCTGTACTTGAGGAGAAGAGAATGCGCGGTGCCGGCAATCGGCTGCTGCGACACCTCCCGCCTATGATGCGCAGGCCAGGCTGGAGGCCACTTTGAGCAGGAAGGAATACCATGGCAGCCAATCCCTTTCCAAGTCTCCGTTTTCTCGGTGCGACGGGAACAGTGACGGGGTCCAAATACCTTATTGACACCGGCCGGCGTCGCGTCCTGGTGGACTGCGGGCTGTTCCAGGGCTACAAGATGTTCCGTGAGCGCAACCGCGCCCCGCTGCCGGTGCGAGCCAGCTCCATCGACGCCGTCGTCATCACCCACGCACACCTTGACCACACCGGATACCTCCCCGCCCTTGTCCGGGACGGCTATGACGGACCCATCCACGCCACGGGGGGAACGGCTGAGCTGAGCGGCCTGGTGCTGCCGGACAGCGGTCACCTGCTCGAGGAGGAGGCCCGATACGCAGCGCATCGGGGCTCCTCGGTCCACCATCCCCCCATGCCGCTCTATACGGCAGCCGACGCAGTGAAGGCGCTGAAGAGTTTCAAAGTTCAGGAATTTGACACCCCCTTCGAATTGGCGGATGGCATCGAAGCAACCCTGGTTCCCGCGGGGCACATACTTGGGGCAGCACAGGTCCACCTGCGAATCGGCGGTCTGGGATTGCATTTCACAGGAGACCTGGGGCGCTCCGACGATCCATTGATGAAGCCCCCGCGCCCATTGGAATCCGTTGACGTGCTGGTCACCGAGTCAACCTACGGGAACAGGACGCACCCGGACACCGATCCAGCCGAAGAACTGGGGCAGCTGGTGACGAGGGTCGCCAAGCGGGGTGGCGTTGTGCTCATCGCGGCCTTTGCCGTGGGCCGTGCCGAGACTGTGCTCTTGGCGCTTTCACGCCTTCTGGCGCACGGCGGGATCCCGTCTGTGCCGGTCTTCCTCAACAGCCCCATGGCTATTGACGCCTCCCACATCTATCAACAGCACCGGGACGAACATCGTCTGAACCCAAGGGACTTTGCATCGATGTACAAGCTGGCAACGATGACCCGGACGGCCGATGAATCCAAGCTGCTCAACCTTCGAGGCGGCCCGATGATCGTCATTTCCGCCAGCGGCATGCTGACCGGCGGCAGGATCCTTCACCACATCTCCGCCTATGGCGGCGATCCGAAGAACGCAATCGTGCTGGCAGGCTACCAAGCACCCGGAACGCGGGGTGCAGCCCTGGCAGGCGGGCAGCGGACACTAAGGATTTATGGGGAGGACGTAACGGTCAGGGCCGAGGTGGCAGCCCTTGATGGATTCTCCGCCCATGCCGACTCCGACGCTCTAGTGCGCTGGATGCAATCCGCGCCGAAGCCGCCGCGCATGACCTACATCACGCACGGGGAACCCGATTCGGCCGATGCGCTGCGGTTGCGTATCAAGCACGAGCTGGGGTGGCATGCCCGCGTTCCTGAGCATTTGGAAACGATCAGCCTCAGGAATCCGAAGTAGGTTTCGGTGACTACCTTGAAACTTCCCGCACTGAAAGGCGGGGCAAATGCCCAGTACCATCGTCGTCGGCATTGACGGCTCACCGGCCTCCAGGGCTGCTGCGGACTGGGCCGCCCGGCGAGCGCAACGGTACGGCAGCGAAATGCGCCTTGTCCTGACCGTGCCGGACATCTGGGATCCCCATGAAGCATGCCCGACAACGGACGGGATTGAACCGGCAGTCCGTGCCCTCGATGCCGAAAAGGACCGGCTCGCATCCATTTTCCCCGGCGCCATTATCCACACGGCCGTCCGGCGGGGTGAACCTGCCATGGTGCTTGGGGAACTCTCCCACGACGCCGGAATGGTGGTGGTGGGTAGCGACAAGCCGGCGGACGCGCACGGTGAGGGATTCGGCGCCGTCGGCCTGCAGCTGGTGACCCGCAGCGACTGCACCGTGGCGATCATTCCCAATGACGATCCACGCGGTGCAGGCGTGGTGGCAGGCATTGACGGCTCCCCTGAAGCGGAAAGGGCGTTGAGGGTGGCCGCCGGGGAGGCAGAGATGAGCGGGCAGGCGCTGACTGTTGTGCACGCTGTGGGTGATGCTGTTTCGGGGAGGCCGGGACAGTCCCGAAGCCCTTCAGTACAGCCTGGTGCGGCCGAGGCCGGCACCCGTCTCCTCGACGCAGCTGTCGCCACCGCGAGGGCCCGCCACCCGCGTTTGGAGATTCATCGCATCCTTGACACACGGCACGGGCCCGCCGAAGCCCTGGCCAACGCAGCCGCTGGAGCCGGATTGGTGGTGGTGGGCAGTCGCGGTCGCGAAAGCATCATGCACGTGCGACCAGGTGCCATGGGGTCAGTCATCCAAGCCCGTATTCCCTGTCCCCTGCTGGTGACCTCGGGCCCCGTGGGGAAGTTCCTGGTGGGAACGAAGTGACAGACATTCCTGCCCCCGGGGCATGGCGGCCTGGGCGGTTTTGGCGGCATGTTCCTTTGGCTTAAGCGCGCGCAGGGCATTGAGAATGGTGGCGAGGTCCACGAATTCCTGGCTGAGTGCGCCGGCTACTGCCGGAACCAGTCCGACGGCGGCCAGAGCCATGAGCACAACACTGAGAATGATCCCTATCCAAATGCTTTGCAGGGCCACCGCGATGGTGTCCCTGCCGATTCGTACGGCGGCGGAGGCCTTGCCAAGGTCGTCGACCAATATCACAACGTCGGCCGATTCACTGGCGGCCGTTGAACCTTTGGCACCCATGGACACGCCGACGTCGGCGACGGCCAGCACGGGGGCGTCGTTGATGCCGTCGCCAACCATCATGACAGGGCGAGGGACTAGGCCTTGGACAATGGAGACCTTCGTCTCGGGACGACAGCCTGCCCATACCTCCGAAGTTCCTGCCATGCTGGCAGCATGGTCCGCCGTCGCCTTGGCATCCCCCGTGACCATGACAATGTGGGCCACGCCCAGGGCGGCAAGTGCGGCCAAAGTCGCCGCTGCGTTTGCGCGCAACGGATCCCGCATGATGAGCGCCCCGGCATACACGCCGTCAATGCTGACGTACACGGCCAGCTGGCCCGCGGCGACGGGTTCCTCCGAAACGGGACCGGACTGTGCCTCCACGAATGTGCGCTTTCCGACAGCAACCCGATGCCCGTTCACGGTGGCGCTGACGCCGTCCGTGGCGTGTTCCACAGCTTCTAAGGGACGTGACAAGTCCAGCTTGCAGGCTAGGGCCGAATCAACCACGGATGAGGCCAGGACGTGGGAGGAGTGAAGTTCTGCCGATGCCGCCAGGGCGAGGAGCTCCATGTCGGACGGCGGTGGGCCGCAGACCTTCGATGTTCTGATTTCCTCGAGTGTTGGACGACCATGGGTGAGTGTCCCTGTCTTGTCAAAGACGGCTGTTTTGATCCGGGCCAGCAGCTCAAGGGTTCCGCCGCCCTTCGCCACGATTCCGTTCCTGGCCGCTCTGCTCATTCCTCCGAGGAATGCCACCGGTGCCGCGATCAGCAGGGGACACGGGGTGGCGACCACCAGAACCTCGGCAAATCGCAGCGACTTGCCGCTCAGGACCCAGGACAGGATTCCGAGGACCAGTGCCAGAAGGGTAAACGGTACTGCGTACCGGTCCGCAAGGCGGACAAACGGTGCGCGGCTGGCACCTGCCTCGCGGACCAGGGCCACAATGCGGCTGTATTGTGAATCTTCCGCGGAAGCAGTGGCTGACAACCGCACCGCAGCAGCGCCGTTGACTGAGCCGCTAAGAACCTCTTGACCCTGTGTCAATTCGACCGGCAGGCTTTCGCCGGTGAGGGCAGACTCGTCGAAGGACCCTGCCGCAGAGAGCAGCCGTCCATCCACAGGGACCACCTCCGCTGGACGCAGTACTAGGACGTCCCCTGGCACAACGTCCGTTGCTGGCACATCGTTCAGGCGCCCGCCGGGAACCTCCCGGTGGACGGTTTGGGGGACACGGTCCAACAGGGCACCAAGTTCTGCTTTTGCCTTGCCGGCGGCATAGTCTTCCAGGGCCGCACCGCCGTAGAGCATCAAGACAACAATGAGGGCTGCGGCATATTCGCCGACGGCGACGGTGCTGACAATGGCTGTGACCGCAAGGATGTCCACGCCCCAGCGCCCATGAGCCATGTCGCGGATCATGCCAGCCCCCGCTGAACGGCGGCTGCCGCCGCGAACGTGCTGGCCAACCACTGTGCGCTGGCACTTTGACCGAGGCCCAACAACAACAGGACGAGACATCCTACAAAAAGCGTGGCCGCGATCTGGTAGTTGCGCCGGATGAGTTGCATGGGTGGTTCCTTGGACCTGCCAGGCCGGTGGTTGATGAAGGCTGTCTAATCCGGTTCGTTGACAACAAGCACCGGACAGTGGGCGTGGGCCACGCACGCGGAGGAGACCGACCCGAGCCGCAGGCCGAGAAATCCGCCCCGTCCGCGACGGCCCACGACGAGCAGGCGGGCGCTGGCACTTTCGTCCACCAGGATCTTGCCGGGGTGGCCGTACCTGATGCTGACGTCCACCAGTCCAGGGGGCCGTTCCGGGCCAAAGGCCCGTTCGACGGCGTCGTCCACCAATCGGGTCGCTTCGACTTCAAGCACGTCTGCCTCCGGGAACCCTCCCACGGGAATTTCTGCAGCAAAATAGATGTCCGACCGGCTCCAGCAGCTGACGACATCGAGTCGCAGTGCCAGGGCCTTGGCCAAGGTGGCGGCGGTTTGCAGCGCGAGCGTGGAGTACTCCGAGCCGTCAATTCCAACGACAACCCGCTCCACCGGATCCATTGAGGGGTTCATGGTGTTCCTAAGGCAGGAGTTTGAGGGACGTGTCCCAGTTGAAGTTGTCCTGGTCCGGGCTGGCCTGCAGTCCCATGACAAGGAGCATCATGGCCTCCAATTCACGGGCCCTGCGCAGCGGTCCGACGTCGATGGGCCGCAGGCCCGAGGCTGCCACGACAGCGCTGACCTTGACCTTGGCCTGTTCGGATTCGCCGGCGATGAAGACATCGAGGGGCAGCCCGGCCACGGTTCCGGCTTCCAGGGGCTTGGCCAGACAGGTGTTGAAGGCTTTGACCACGTGGGCATCCGGGCTTGCGTGGCGTGCGATCTCTTCAACGGCGGAGGATCCGGCGGGGACCAACAGGCGGTCGAAGGTAGACAAGTCCACGGGATTGCTGATGTCCACGACGACTTTTCCTGCCAGGGCTTCGCCATAAACAAGGACTGTATTCTTGCCTTCCTCGTAAGGGACTGCCAGAAAGACAATTCCGCCTTCGATGGCCGCGCCTTCGCCCCCGCCTTGCGCACCGGCGCCGAGGAATTCCACGAGGTCCCGGGTTTTCTGTCCATTGCGTCCCAGGATTTGCACCGAGTGCCGTGCCGCCAGCATGCGGATGGCGATGGCCCGGGCCATGTTCCCGCTGCCGATGATGGTGACTTGTTCCATGACGATGCCTTTCAGGAGTGTGCGGGGTTGCGGGTGATGATGACCTTCAGGGCCTTCGTTTCTGCGGCACGGGCAAAGGTGTCGTAGGCCTCAAGCACCTGGTCAAATGAGAACGTGTGGGTGGCGAACTTGGCGGCCGGAATTTTGTGCTGGGCCACGAGTTTAAGCAGCATGGGGGTGGTGTTGGTGTTGACCAAGCCCATCGAGATGCTGATGTTCTGGATCCACAGCTCCTGCAGGGGAAGGTCAACGCTGGAGCCGTGGACGCCCACGTTGGCAACGCGGCCGCCGGGGCGGGCCAAGCTTAATGCCATGGCAAACGTTTCCGGCAACCCGACGGCTTCGATGGACACGTCCACGCCGGCGCCGTCCGTCAAGTCAATAACTTCTTGCCGCCAGTCAGGACGTTGGGAATCGACGGTGTCTGTCGCGCCAAACTCGAGGGCCTGCGCGAGCCTGTTTGCGTCCCGGTCAATCGCCACGATGGTTCCCGCTCCGCACAACCCTGCGGTCGCTATGGCAGCGAGGCCCACAGGCCCTGCACCTATGACGGCCACAACGTCGCCAGGCTTCACGCCGCCGGAAAGGACGCCGATCTCAAAGCCGGTCGGCAGGATGTCGGAGAGCATGACCGCCTCCACATCACTGACTCCGGGTGGCAGCCTGTACAGCGAGTTGTCAGCGTAGGGTACGCGGACAAACTCGGCCTGGGTGCCGTCGATGAGGTGCCCAAACACCCAGCCGATGCCCGACTGTCCCTCCTCGCCGAGGCAGTGGGAGTAGAGGCCCTGGCGGCAGTTGGGGCAGTGGCCGCAGGACTTGATGCAGGAGATCAGGACGCGGTCGCCCACCACCAGCTCCTGGACTCCCGTGCCTGTTTCCACCACGGTGCCCACGCCTTCGTGGCCGAGTATCCGCCCTGGCTGGACGGCCGGAACGTCGCCTTTGAGTATGTGCAAATCCGTGCCACAGATGGTGGTGGTGTCCACCCGGACGATCACGTCGCTGGGGTGGAGGAGCTGCGGTTGCGGAGCCTCTGCCCAGGACTTGTCGCCGGGGCCGTTGTAGATCAGCGCTTTCATGGTGCGTCCGTTCGTCGGGTGCCGGTCCGGCCTATTGCCGGTATCGGTGTCATTGACGCTACGCGTGACGCACAGGGTGGGTTAGGGTCTAAGTGCCCTCATCGCAGGTGTCTTTGGCGACACACCCTACTCGGGCGAGGCCTGCGGCATGTTGGCCTGTGCCGTCCACCACTCCGCAGGTGGTGTGACCCGGAACCTGCGCCCTGTGACCGATGTTGGCGAGATGCGCACGAAGTTGTCCTTGCGTCCGGCATGCCAAGGGAACAGCCGGAGGGAAAAACTGTCCAGCAGATCCCCGGTCGAGGAGAGGAGCGCGCCGGTGCCCTTCACCACCACGCTCCAGGCAATGCCGGTGTCCGGGTCCACCCCGTCGGCTTCGAGTGCAACCGGGTGTCCCTCGAGCACGGCGGTCAGCTTGGTGCCTTCTCCGGTGCGAAAGACCAGTGTGCCATGGTCAACTGTGTAGTTGATGGGGAAGATGTCGGGATGGTCGGCGTCCCAGATTGCGAGCCTGCCGACGGACACCCCTCGAAGGAGTGCCCAGCACTCGTGGACCGGCAGGTCTTCGGTTCTTGTGGCTGCTGGTTTGTGCGTCATGGGGTGAGCTTATGGCTATTGGGCCTTTCCCGCTAGGGCACAATGGCCTGGTTCGACCCACGAAGACACCTTGGCTGCGGCGTATCCTGAGTGCAAGGGGTGTGCAGTGAGCCACCTTTGGCGTCTTGGAAGTGGACTTGCACGGAGGCAAAGAATGGACCAGCCGGGCCCGCGTGACAATGGTGTTGTGCCTCCAGCCGTGGACATGCATGGGCAACCTTCAGATGAACGACTGCGAGGGTTGCTCTCAGCGGTTATCTCAATTGCCGAGGAGCTAACCCTGGAAGCAGTTCTCAGTCGAATCGTGCAGTCCGCGTGCCAGCTGCTGGACGCCAAATATGGCGCCTTGGGCGTTATCGGTGGCAGCGGAGGCCTGAGCCACTTCATTACGGAGGGTATCGATCCCCAGCTCGCAAAGCTCATTGGACCCCTGCCTACAGGGCATGGGGTCCTGGGGTTGCTGATAAAGGACCCGCGCCCCATCCGACTGCCGAATCTCCACGACCATCCGGCGTCGTATGGATTTCCCAAGCACCATCCGCCCATGCGCACCTTCCTGGGGGTGCCCATTCGGATCCGCGACAAAGTTTTTGGGAACTTGTACTTGACGGAGAAGAACGGCGGGAAATTTTTCACAGCGGAAGACCAAGACTTGGCCGTGGCCCTCGCCGGGGCTGCCGGATTTGCCATCGAAAACGCGAGACTGTTCGATGACGCGCAATTACGGACGCGATGGCTGGAAGCAGGCCGGAGTGTCGCAGTGCTCATGATGGGGGTTGGTGCGGCAGGGTCCGGTGTCGGACCCGGGTTTGTTGCACAGACCGCCCTTGATGCGTCCGATTCGGCACTGGCTCTCATTGCCAGTGCGCCCAACGAGGCGGGACAGGTCGAAGTCCTCGCAGGTGCCGGCAACGGCTCGCAGGAATGGATTGGGCGGTTGCTGGACCTGGACAGTGGGAGCGTACAAGGCGTGCTGTCGGCTGGCGAGCCAGCTAGTTTCGAAACGGTTTCGAAGTTGCTGGGGCCGGCCTCCGGGCGACTATCTGGTCCCTCGCTGCTGGCGCGTCTTGGGACTAAGGGCGCCGAGCACGGACTCCTTGTGCTGGTGCGTGAGAAGGGGGGCGCCCCGTATTCTTCCCTGACCTCCGAATTGGTTTCGGTTTACTGCGCGCAGTCTGCCTTGGCGCTGGAGTTGGCCAAGACCCACCAGATTCGGGAACAACTGGTGTTGTACACGGACCGGGATCGCATCGCCCAGGACCTGCACGACGTAGTCATCCAGCGGATATTTGCCGTCGGGCTCAATGTCCAAAGCCTTGGCCGCTTCATTCCTGATTCTGCCGGCCTTGCCCGCATTCGTGCCATTACCGACGAACTGGATGCGACCATCAAAGAGTTGCGGGACACCATTTATGCACTGCGCACCTCGACCGGCGACACGGACTTGGTCAGCAGCCGAATCTTGAATACTGTGCTGAAAGTATCAACGCCGCTGTCGTTCGCGCCGCGAATAGTGCTGTCAGGGCCCATCGATTCCCGCGTTCCGCCGGAGGTGGCGGAGCAACTGCTTGCCGTGGTGACGGAGGGAGTCAGCAATGCTGTCAGGCATGCCAAGGCCGGGGAAATCGACGTTGCCGTGACCGCTGGAGGCGGCTTCGTAAGCGTCACCGTCAGTGACGACGGTTGTGGAATCAGCACCCGTTCCGACAGGAGCGGGCTGGTCAACATGGAGAGGCGGGCACTGAAATTCAACGGTATTTTTCAGGTGGAAAGTGTTGCCCAGGGCGGTACGAAGTTCTTTTGGTCGGTTCCACTGAACAATAAACATGCTTCCCAGGGCGTGTGAACAATGTAGATGTGGCCAAAGGCCGGACAATCATTTCCGGGAAATATACACCGCTGCCTGGGTCCGGCGCTCAAAGCCAAGTTTTGCCAGCAGGGAGGAAACGTAGTTCTTGACGGTCTTTTCGGCGAGGAAGAGCTCCTGCCCGATTTGGCGGTTGGTCATGCCCTGGCCGATGAGGGCCAACACCCGGCGCTCCTGTGCAGTCAGGGAGGCCACACGTGGGTCCGGGGGAGCTGGCTCGCTTAGCCCTGAGATGATCTTGCGCTTGAGGGCTGAATCGAACAGCGACTCGCCCCGCGCAGCGACCTTGATGGCGGTGAGCAGGTCGGTGCCGCCGATTTCTTTCAGGACATAGCCGGCAGCACCGGCAAGCACAGCGCCTCGGAGGGCCTGCTCGTCATCGTAGCTCGTCAGGATGAGGCATTTGAGGGATGGATCAACCGAACGGACGTCACGGCACACTTCAATGCCCGTGCCGTCGGGCAGCCGTGCGTCGAGTATGGAAACGTCGGGATGGAGTGCCGGGATCAGGCGGGCCGCCTCGGCCGCGGAACCCGACGAGCCGACCACGGTAAAGCCATGGCCCTCCAAGAGTTCCTGAAGGCCCAGCCTAACCAGTTCATGGTCGTCCAAAATAAATACCCGGAGGGCGGCGGTCGTAACTATGGCATTGGCCTGCTCAGTGTTGTCCATCGCTTGTCCACATCCTTAGCTGAGTCAGGTGAAACCCCTGTGAAAGCCATCTTGATCATGAAAGCCCTGTCATGTCTACCGCGAAAGGCCATTCTCCCGCAACGCCCGACGCCGGACTAATGGGTTGGCTGGTCACTGCTCCTCCACCGGCCGGGAGCTGGAGGTACCCCTGCGGCAAGCCCGCCGCAGACCGGAAGATACGGATGGCGGCGAGGCAGCGTATGTGCCGGCGATCATAACCGCGAATGCCGCTGCACCCAGCGGGACAGACCCCAGAGCCAAGGCATAGACCATCGTGCCAATGCCCAGTCCCATGACGGCCGCACCCAGCACCAGGCGACGGACTGCCCGGACGGGGTTTCCGGTCCTTCCCAACGTCCGGGCCAGCCGCGGGTAGTCAGCGCTCAAGTCCTGCTCGAGTTCTTGCAGGACGCGCATCTCGTGCCCTGAAAGCTCCATGATGTCCTTCTCCGTTTCAGCCCGGCGATTGCTCGACACTTACATAGTCGCGCTCCGGCCACCTGTGCACCACGGCCGAAAGTCCCTATTGTGAATGGAGCTGGCCAGGGCCGCGGCCGAAGCAACACTGCGGCCACATTTGTGGACCTTGGACCCTAGGCAGCAGTGAGGAACGGGGCGATGATCAGACCATGAACAGTGATGAGGAGCCCGGGGTCGTTTTGTCGCGGGACGAGGCATGGGAGCTGCTGCGGGGCAGCCAGTTTGGCCGCTTGGCCGTCAGTGTCGCCAACCAGCCGGATGTCTTTCCGCTGAATTTCGTCGCGTCCGGGGGAAAGATCTGGATCCGGACCAATCCGGGCAGCAAACTCGCCGAGCTGACTGTCAATGACTTGGTTGCCTTCGAGGCGGACGCAGTGGGCGACGGCACTGCGTGGAGCGTGGTGGTCAAGGGCACGGCCAGGATCCTGGAATCACAGACCGAGATCGATGCCGCCGAGCTTCTCCCGCTCGAGCCCTGGATCAAGACCCGCAAGTGGACCTACGTCGAGATCACCCCGGCATCGGTCAGCGGACGCACCTTTGTGCTGGGCGCGGAGCCGGAGCGCTACTGACCGCGGACCCGCCTGCCCGGCCGGGCGGTCCACGCCAGATACCCGC
>NZ_JAJLOZ010000077.1:0-20890 GCF_025548615.1 Arthrobacter sp. A2-55
GTCGTTGGCGATCAGGTACCCGGCCACCACGTCGGCGGCTTCCTCCACGCTGGCCAGGTAGCTGGCCTCGCGCCCGATCACCACGCCCAGTTCCACTTCCCAGTCGTATTTGGCCGAGAGCGGGGGGATGGGTGCGGGGTCAAAGGGCCCGGCGACGGTGTTGTTGGGCTTGAGGAACACCACCGGGATGGTGGGCGGTTCGGCGCCGGACTCGGCGGCGTGTGCGGCGTAGTTCATGCCGATGCAGACCACGTTGTTGGGCCGGGCCAGCGGGGAGGCAACGCGCAGGGCGGCGGCGCCTGCCAGGACGGGGAGTTCGCCGCGGGCGGCGGCGGCGCGGAGCTCGTCGATCCCGCCTCCGGCCAGGAACTGGCCGTCAATGGTGGACGTGACGGCGCGGGCATCGTAGCTGCGCTCCACGCCGTCGGGCCCTGCGGTGACCGCGACGGGAATTTCCTGCCCGGGCTCGCCAAGACGTGCAATCTTCATCCGATACGTTCCTTACAACGGCCCCGGCCTCGGGGCCGGGGATTCTGGGCCAAGGACCAGTGACGGTCCTTAACATCTGAGCTTTTTAGCCACTTTACCCACAAGTTTCAAGTTTTTGCGTACTTGGAACAATCTTGACATGCAAAACATCCGATGTTTAGCTGGTTTCAAGGACCGTCGGTCCGGGAGAACTTTTTGAGGAGCCAATACGTGAGTACAGTCATCGCCGTGGAAACCAGCGACGTCCGGTTTCCGACGTCCCGGGAGCTGGACGGCTCGGATGCCATGAACCCGGATCCGGACTACTCCGCAGCCTATGTGCGCGTGGTGACGGATAGCGAAGACGGCCTCGAAGGCCACGGTTTTGTGTTCACCATCGGTCGCGGCAACGATGTGGAAACGGCAGCCATCTCGGCACTGACCCCGTACCTTTTGGGGCGCAATGCAGAGGAATTGCTGGCGGACATGGGCGCCACCTGGAAACTGCTGGCCCACGATTCACAGCTGCGCTGGCTGGGGCCGGAAAAAGGCGTAATGCACATGGCCATTGGAGCCGTCATCAATGCGCTCTGGGATTTGAAGGCGAAACGGGCCGGCTTGCCCCTGTGGCAGCTGCTGGCCACCATGACCCCCGAGGAATTGGTCGAGCTGGTGGACTTCCGGTACCTCACGGACGCGCTCACCCCCGGCGAAGCCCTGGACATCCTGCGCGCGGCGGAGCCCGGCCGGGCCGAACGCACCGCAACGCTGCTGGCTGAGGGATACCCCGGGTACACCACCACACCCGGTTGGCTGGGCTACACCGATGAGAAGCTGGCACGCCTGGCCCGCGAAGCGGTCGCCGACGGGTTCAAGCAGATCAAGCTCAAGGTCGGGGCCGACTTGGCGGACGACCTGAGGCGGCTGCAAACGGCCCGCGCCGCCGTCGGGCCCGGCATCAAGATTGCCGTCGACGCCAACCAGCGTTGGGGCGTGGCCGAGGCCATTGAGTGGATAACGCACCTGGCACGCTTTGACATTGCCTGGGTCGAGGAGCCCACCAGCCCGGACGACATCCTGGGGCACGCGGCGATTGCGCGCGGCGTGGCCCCCATCCCGGTCGCCACGGGCGAGCATGTGCAGAACAGGATTGTGTTCAAGCAGATGCTGCAGGCGGATGCCCTGCAGGTGCTCCAGATTGACGCCGCACGTGTGGCCGGGGTCAACGAGAACGTGGCCATCCTGCTGCTTGCCGCCAAGTTCGGGGTGCGCGTGTGCCCGCATGCCGGCGGCGTGGGCCTGTGCGAGGCGGTCCAGCACCTGTCGATGTTCGATTTCGTGGCTGTCTCCGGCACCAAGGAGGGCCGCATGATCGAATTTGTTGACCACCTGCACGAACACTTCGTGGTACCCATCGACGTCCATGGAGGCTGCTATTGGCCGCCGTCCGCACCGGGTGGTGGCAGCGAAATGCAGGGGGCCTCGATCGCGGAATACACTTTCCCCGACGGGAAATTCTGGCGCGACGACGCCCAAACGCAGTCGGCCTCCGGGGCCCTGAGGGAAGCGGTTTAAGACGGTGCAGCAGCAAGTGCAGATAGAGCACGCGCCGTGGTTCACGGAAGCCCGCTTTGGCATGTTTGTGCACTGGGGGCTGTACTCCCTGGCCGCCCGGCATGAATGGGTCATGAACCACGAGCGGATCCCCGCGGCGAAGTACAGGAAGTACTTTGACCACTTTGACCCGGACCTCTACGATCCGCGTGAATGGGCTGCCGCGGCCAAGGCGGCCGGCATGAAATACGTGGTGCTGACCACCAAGCACCACGAGGGGTTCTGCCTGTGGGCTACGGCGCTTACGGAGTACAAGGCCCCCAACACGCCCTATGGACGGGACCTGCTGGGACCCTACGTTGAGGCGCTGCGGGAGGCCGGACTGAAGGTGGGCTTCTATCACTCGCTCATTGACTGGCACCACCCGGACTTCCCCATTGACGCGTTTCATCCGGACAGGGACCGTCCGGACGCAGGGGAGATCAACAAAACCCGCGACATGGCCAGGTACCGGGCCTACCTGCACGGCCAGGTGCGTGAGCTGTTGAGCAACTACGGCCAGATTGACTACCTCTTTTTTGACTTCTCCTATCCCAACGCCGGCGGCACCGTCCCGGCGGGGGACAAGTTCCCTGGCAAGGGCCGCAAGGACTGGGGTTCCGAGGAGCTCATGGCCATGGTTCGGGAGCTGCAACCGGGAATCATCGTCAACGACCGACTGGACATCCCCGGAGACTTTGTGACGCCCGAGCAGTACCAGCCCGCCGGTGCCATGATGAGCGGCGGCCGGGAAGTGCCCTGGGAGGCTTGCCAGACGCTCAATGGCAGCTGGGGCTACGACCGGGACAACCTCGACTACAAGCCGGCGGACCTGCTGGTGCGAATGCTGGTTGACGGTGTTGCCAAGGGCGGGAACCTGCTGCTCAACGTGGGCCCCACGGCCCGGGGTGAGATTGATGTGCGCGCCCGGGAGACGCTGGCCGGCATGGGCGAGTGGCTGCGCGTCCACGGCCGGTCCATTTACGGCGCCGGGGCATCGGCCCTGGTGCCGCCACAGGACTGCCGGTACACGCGCCGCGGCAACCGCCTGTACGTGCACCTTTTCGCATGGCCCTTTGAGCACCTCCACCTGCCCGGACTGGCAGGAAAGGTGGCCTATGCGCAGTTGTTGGGCGATGCCTCCGAGGTGGCCATGTCGGTGCTGGATGCGGACCAGGAAGCAGGGAACATGACGCCGGCCGGGCAGGCTCCCGGGACCCTAACGCTCAAGCTGCCCATACAGCGTCCCAACGCGGTGGTGCCCGTCATCGAGCTGTTTCTCATCGAAGAAAGTGACATCTAATGCAGAAGATCGCCCTGCACACCCGCCTCAAGGCCGGAAAGGAGGCCGAATACGACGCCGTCCACGCCCGGATCAGTGACGAGCTCGACGCCGCCCTCCGGGCCGCAGGAGTCACCGGCTGGGACATCTGGCGCACCGGCCGCGAGCTCTTCCACGTGGTGGAGGTGGCGGACTACCAGGCCATGCGCCGGGAACTGGCCGCGAACCCCGTGAACATCGCGTGGCAGGCGGTCATGGCGGAACTGCTCGAGGTGGAGGACGACTACTCCGGTGACGACCTGGGCCTGGCCAAGGTCTGGGGCCTCCCATGACCCTGCCGGAGCTGGGCCGGCTGGGTTTTGGCGCCGCCGGCATCGGCAACCTGTACCGCGCCATGGACGACGCCGTTGCTGCCGCCACCTTGGGTGCCGCGTGGGACGCGGGCATCAGGTACTTCGACACCGCCCCACACTACGGCCTGGGCCTGTCCGAGCGCCGCGTGGGTTCATTCCTGGCTACGAAACCACGGAACGAATTTGTCATCTCCACGAAGGTGGGGCGGATCCTGGAAGCCGTGGACAACCCGTCCGGCGCCCGCGACACGCAGGGTTTTGACGTGCCAGCCGACACCGAGCGCCGCTGGGACCCGTCGGAGGCCGGCATCCGACGCAGCATTGAGGATTCCCTGGAGCGCCTGGGCCTGGACCGGATCGACATTGCCTACCTGCACGATCCGGACTTCTACGACCTCCAGGCCGGCATCGCCCAGGCCCTGCCGGCGTTGGAGAAGCTTCGTGGGGAGGGGCTGGTGCGCGCCATCGGGGTGGGTGCCAACTCTTCCGACGCCCTGCGTGATTGCGTCCGGGCTGCAGACCTGGATCTCATCATGCTGGCGGGCAGGTACACGCTGCTGGAACAGCCGGCTGCCGCGGACCTGCTGCCGCTGTGTGCCGAACGCGGCGTGGGCGTGGTCAACGTGGGCGTCTACAATTCCGGCCTGCTGGCACGGCCCGCGGTGCCCTCCAGTGCCATGTATAACTACGCCCCCGCGCCGGCCGGCATTCTGGCCCGTGCAAGGGCGCTGGCCGCCTGCTGCGCCGACTTTGGCGTGGAGCTCCCGGCCGCAGCCCTGCAATTCGCGGCCGGCCACCCGGCGGTTCGCTCCGTGGTGGTGGGGGCCTCCGGCGCAGGCCAGATCACGCAGACGGCGCAGCGCATGGCTGCCGACATTCCCGCCGGGCTGTGGGGCGCCATGGTGGACCGCGGGCTGCTGGCCGCGGAGCTGGTCCGTGCCTAGGCCCGGCCCAACCCCCGCCCTGGCCGGGACCGCACCCAAGGCGGGGGACGGCGTCGTCCGTCTCGATGCGCACCTGCACCTGTGGGAAGTGGGGGAGGGGCGGTATTCCTGGCTGGGGCCGCAGCACGGCAGCTTGAACAGGAGCTACGACGCCGGCGAGGCCCGCCAGGCGCTGGCCTCGGCGGGCGTGCAGCGCGCCATCCTGGTCCAGGCGGACGACACCGCCGCAGACACCGAGGCCATGCTGGAAAACGCGGCCGGGCATGACTGGATTGCCGGGGTGGTCGGCTGGCTGCCGTTGGAGGACCCGGCCGCCGCGGCCGAGCTATTGGAGACGTGGCGGGAACACCCCAAATATTGCGGCGTGCGCACCCTGGTCCATGGCGACCCCCGGCCGGACGTGCTGGAGCTGCCCGCCGTGCGGGAATCCCTGCGAATGCTGGCAGCCGCAGGCATCCCCTTCGATGTACCGGATGCGTTTCCGCGCCATCTGGGCCAGGTTGCTGCTCTCGCCGCCGAAATCCCCGGGCTGACGGTGGTGGTGGACCACCTGGGGAAACCGCCGCGGGCCGGTTCGACGGCGGAGCTGGAGCTTTGGGCGCGGCAGCTGCGGGCGGTTGCCGCGCTGCCAAATACCGTGGCCAAGGTTTCGGGGCTGCATTGCGACGGTGCCCTGTACACGGCCGACGCCCTGCATTACGTCTGGGACATTGCCCTGGAAGCGTTCGGGCCTAGCCGGCTCATGTTCGGCGGCGACTGGCCCGTGAGCCTGCTGGGGGCGCCGTATGCGGAGATGGTGGGTCCTGTTTCGGAACTCGTTGGGACGCTCAGTGCAGGTGAAGCTGCGGCTGTGTGGAATGGAACTGCGGAGCGAGCCTACCTTCAGATGTGAGGGCAATTGCGTGTTACATGGGGCACTTCATGGGGCATTCCGCTTTCCTCCGTGCGTTCGTGAAATGAAATGTGCACTGAGGCATGGGCCTTTTCGCCGTGGTTCATCCGCCGGCTTGAGCCCAGAGGGTCAACCAGCAGTCTCAGTTGTCGGTAAGACGCCGGCAGGTAAGCTGTTGTTCGCAACCATCGCACTCCGCACTCCCCGCAGGCGGAAGGTCGGCGTGTCCGGCTCGCCGGCGGGCGGTCCGGACTCGATTCGATTTCGCTCGAATCTCAGCTCAGAAACGCTGCGGGCATCGACAAGTGTCGCCTCATTGGCTTGGAAGACATTTCCCGTGATGTGGATGCTGCCGTGCACCGGTTGCCCTAGATCCAGGATCGCATTGGTCGGTTCGATCAGGATGACAGGGCTTGACGGATCAACGAATTCGTTGCCAGCGATACTGACGTCACGCACCGGACCGGACTCGAACCACTCCTGCGCATCTGCCGAAATGTAGATGCTGGCCATCGATATGCGCTCAAACCGGTTTCGCTCAATGACAACGGGACGACGGGTGGTCACCAAAATCCCCCGGGTCGGAATGTTGGCAAATCGGTTGCCTGAGATCGTCACCTTCGGTGTGTAACTGACATTTTCCGCCACAAGGTGCGACAGCGCCTCTTCGCCTAAATTCGCCACCTCCGGCAGGGGCCGGTCGAAGGCGATTGTCAGTGTGCGCAGATCGTGCTGGTGGTCTCTTCCCGACGGACCGTCAACCGCTACAACGGTCATGCCCTCGGCCACCGGCAGCAGGGTTCGGCTGTCGGCGATCTCAACCTCGTCTCCAGGGAAGAACTGCGGGAACCCAGCCGTTTCATGATGCTCATATCTCAGTGTCAGAGAGTGCGGGCTTGGCAGGCCAACCACGCGCAGATAAGTGCCGTGGATGTTGATCGGATCGTCGTGCGGTCCGTCGAAGACACAGTTCCGCACCACGACCTCCCCGGCGACGCTGGACAGCTGGATGAAATCGGCGAATCCGGCGGTGCTGCGACCGCTTCCTTTGGGAGTTTGAAACGACAGGGCGTCTATGGTGATATTGCGGCTCAGCTGGGCGACGATTCCGAATCCATGCAAAAAGTGCACGCGCATCCGCTCCAACGTGACGTCGGCGCTCTCGAGGATCAGCATGCCGGGATGGTCGCGTGTGATGTTGCGCATTTGATAGACAAGCCCGGTGTCGTCGCTTGGCTGGTCCGTCTCGTAGTCGATGCGAACCCGGTGTCCGCCCAAGCCTGAGATGCGGACGACACCCTCGAACAATGGATTCTGCGGGATGCGATAAGTGCGCTGCGACCTGGGGTCATGCACCTGGGTGTATTCGAGCCCATTTCGACCCGACCAGTATTCCTCTCCCGTCTGCGGGCTGGTGCCGCCATGCCAGACAAGCGAATTGCCATGGATTTGGAACGGGTTCGAGGCGGGAATGGAGAGAATCCGGTAAGCCCGCCCCTCTTGGAGCCCGGTTTCAACGACGGTGGCGTCGACAACGGTCGGGACGGCAAAGTCGATCACCAGGCCCGTCACACTGATGCGTTTCGAGTCGATGACAGCGATGGTGGTCTGCAAGCCGTGAAATATGAGCGTCGATTCATTTCCAACGACGGTGAGGTCCGTGGCATTCTCGATGAGCACTCCGATGGTTTTTACACGATGGCTTTGGTCGTCCCCCACAGTGTTGGAGACGTAGAGTTCGCGTTTTTCGGCGTGCTCAGGCCAGAGCGCATACCGCCCATGCGGGAAATTGACCACGGTGGGGCCGTCAGCCCGGCTGGCGTGTGCGAATGCCGCCCGGATCGCTGGTGCGGAGTCGAGCGTCCCGTCGGGGTCTGCCCCGAAATTTGTAACGTCAATAGTGACGGGCAGCGCGGTCATCGAGCGAAGTCCGAAGGTGTCAGCGTGACTGTCGTGCCCGGCAGGATCTCGACTTGGCAATGGCCCCCGCAGAAGGCCACCTTTACATCATGCCGCCTATCTCCGTCGCGGGAACGCAATTGGGCAGAGACCAGCCTGGGTGTGCCCGACTCGTTGCCCGCCCACTCCAGATCGACGACGATACCCGGCCGTGCGACAAGTCCGCGAACGGACCCCGCCGGCCAATCCTGCGGGAGCGCAGGCAGGAGCTCGATCGCCGCGCCATGGCTCTGCAGGAGAACCTCCGCGATCCCGGCGACGTACCCAAAGTTTCCGTCGATCTGAAACGGCGGATGGGCCGCGAACAAATTCGGATAGAGCCCTCCCTGCTGGCCATCAACGCTGGCGGGTGCCGCCCTTAAGAAGAGCCGCAGCAGGTCAGCTACCTTGTCGGGCTGGCCGAGCCGTGCGCGCATGACCAGCTTCCATGCCAGGGACCAGCCTGTCGAGTCATCGCCGCGATCTTCGAGGCTCCGGATGGCGGCTTTCTGGTTGCCGGCATCTCCGTTTCCAGGGAAAATGTCGATCAAGTGGCTCAAATGGCGGTGTTGTGGCTCAGCCTGCGGATCGTCCGCCGCCCACTCGCGCATGAAGCCATTACGGCCGGGGCCCGGAACGGTGAGACGGCCCCGGATGCTCCGGACCTCCTGCACAACGGCATCAGCTGACAGGTCGAACCGCACCGCGAGATCCTCGAGTGCGTCGAACAAAAGCCTGATGAGCGTCAGGTCGGCGGTCGACGAAGTGCCGAGGGCGGAGGGGACGCCGTCCGCCGTCACGAAGTGGTTTTCGGGCGACGTTGATGGGGCCGTGCCGAGGGTTCCGTCCGGCAATTCGAACAGCCAGTCGAGGTAGAACTCGGATGCCGACCGGATGATGGGAAATGCGGTTGACCGCGCGAAGTCTTCATCGGCACCGAAACGGATGTGTTCCCAAACGTGCAGGCATAGCCAGGCTGATGCCAAAGGCCAAAACGCCCATGCTGGATCTGCACTCCCCATGCCCACGGGGGACGTGTAGGCCCATAGGTCTGAGTTGTGGTGGGCGACCCACCCGCGGGCACCATAGAGCCGTTTTGCAGTGTCGCTGCCAGTTTTGCGAAGTGCTGAGATGAGGTCGAACAAGGGCGGGAGGCATTCGCGGAGGTTGGCGGTCTCGGCGGGCCAGTAATTCATTTCCGTGTTGATATTTAGGGTGTAATTCGAGCTCCACGGAGGCCTGAGCTCCGCATTCCATAGTCCTTGGAGGTTGGCTGGAGCGCCGCCAGCCCGGGACGACGAGATGAGGAGGTATCTGCCGTAGTGGAAGAGGAGACACGTGAGATCGATGGCATGCTGCGACGAGCCAATCAGTGCGGTGGTGGGCCCGGTATGTTTGGCGTGGCTGGCTCCGCCAAGGCTGAGTAACACCCGATCGTACAGGGCTTGGTGATCATTCCGTTGGCGCGCCCGCACAGAATTAGCGCCGCTTTCGAGAGCGCATGTCACCCGCTTCTCCGCCTGCTGCATGGCGGCAGTCCCATCCTGGTCGATCGGATTGCCGAATCCGGTAAAGCCGGTCTCGGTTGCAAGCACGATCGTGCAAGTGGTGACTCCCTTCGCTTCCAAGAGCGGCCCGTCGCATGCCTCGCCGTCGTGGGTCCAGCCAGCGACGACCACGCCATGCATGGCTTCCCCGGTCACATCAGAGTAGCTGACACCCTCCCCGCGTTCGAAGGGCGGGGCGACATCACTGGGCATGAGCATGTCGAGGGATGTGCGCATCGCGGCGCCCGCTTTCGTTACAACCCGAAGCTGAGTTTGGATGTCGATCTGGAGAGTCAGCGGCACCCGGCTGACGATGTTCATCTGCAGAACACCGTCCGGTGCGGAGACGATGGTCGACATGCGCATTTCTCTGCCGTCGATGAGGTATCGGGTCACGTGTTCCCCAGTGCGCAAATCCAGGGTGCGCGAGAACTCGGTGACTTTGGTCTGACACCCTGAATTAGGGGTGGTGTCGCCGGTCACCGAGGAAGTGACGCAGAGGTCAGCGAACGGCAGATAGCTCTGCGAATACCGGCCCTGAAGGCGCTGGACTTCGGTCAGCGCGGCAGCATGGTCACCGGCAAAGAGTGCGCGTCGAGAACGGGAGAGTGCACTGGCGGCAACATCGCGGGGGACGAGTCCGTTTGAGCCTTCGCTGAGGGGGCTTCCTGACCATGCAGTCGAGTCATTGAGTTGAATCAGTTCACGCCACGGGCGGCCATGCACCATCGCGCCGGTGTGACCATTGCCCAGGGGAAGGGCTTCCAGCCACTGTGAAGCCGGTGAGTCGTATCTGAGTGTGTGCGACATGGTGATGACCTAATTCTCTTGGAGTGTTGGCGGCGGGCTACTGGTCCCAAAGTCCGTGTCGGCAGGAAGGAACGGTGTCAGGGCCGGCCCGGTGCCATCTGTCCCTGGCGCTTGCGTGTTCAGATCTGGAGCTGTCTGACGATCGGCTGCTGGCCGGATGGTGCAGCTTGGAGAGTCCGTTGATGCGAAGCGACCGCCAAAGAGCCGATGATTCATCATATGTATTCATGGATATTCGATCAATGTCACTCAGGATATGGCAAAGAGAGGAAAAAATCCAAAGGAAGGGACAGAAATCGTCGGATGTCTATGGTCATTGATCGGGTCTGGCCGCGGAAGCCAAGTTGCCACGTGGCGGAGCGCCTCCGGGTTGTTCCAGCGTGGACGTTCGGGCGGAATTGGCCGGGCCAGGGCGCTGGCCGCGATCTTGGCTGCCGGTGCAGGTTCCGGAAGGACTTGTCCGATCTCGCATAAGATCGGATGAATATCTGGATCAGAGTCTAAATTTGACCAAATCTCACGAAGACAGGTGAAAACATCGGATGTTCATGTTGTTCGGTGTCCATGCATCCCGTAGTCTCGGTTGAAGCCTTTGCAATGGCGCAGAAGCAAGAGGTGATCTTGGTGCCAAACGTGCCCAACTCATCACAACGAGATCATAAGGGGTTCCAAAGTATGACATCCACACTAAGAATGGTCGGTGCGCGCCCGGCCGGCAAGCATCTTGCCGGACAATTTGGCGCATTGGGGGAATGGGGCTGATGATGAAGCCGCCCGCACCGACACCCGCCCAACTCCGCTGGCAAGAACTTGGGCTCGGCATTTTCATCCACTATGGCGTCAACACCTTTGCGGCGCTGGAATGGAGCGACGGAACGTTGCCCGCAGCCAGCTTCAATCCAAGCGGGCTGGACGCCGACAACTGGGTGGCTGCCGCCCAGGCTGCCGGTGCCAAATACCTTATATTGACAGCCAAGCACCACGACGGATTTTGCTTATGGCCCACGTCCACCACCGAGTATTCAGTGGCGTCTTCCCCCTGGAAGGATGGCAGGGGTGACGTTGTCCTGGAGGTGTCGGAGGCATGCGCCCGCGCCGGAATGGGATTTGGGATTTATCTATCCCCATGGGACAGGAACGCACCGAGCTATGGCGATCCGGCAGCTTATGACGATTTCTACGTACGGCAGCTGACCGAACTGTGCACGAACTACGGGCCCCTCATGGAACTCTGGTTTGACGGGGCTGGGTCCGCGGGCCGTAGTTATGACTGGGGCAGGATTACTGCCGTCATTCACGAACACCAGCCGGAGGCCATGATCTTCAACATGGGCCGTCCCACCATACGCTGGGTCGGGAACGAGGACGGCTTGGCCAGCGACCCGGTCAACTATGTGGTCGCAAAAACTGACAACGATCAGTACACAGACTCTGCCACCAAGCTGGATTCGATGGCCTACTTGCCGCCGGAATGTGACGTCTCGATCCGACGGGGCTGGTTTTGGAATTCCGGAGATGAAGCCAAGTCCGTGGAGCACCTGCTCGCCATCTATTACCGTTCCGTCGGCATGGGAGCTAACCTGCTTCTGAACCTTGCCCCGGATCGGCGTGGACGGATCCCGGAAGAGGACCGCAAAACGGTGGACGCCTGGCGAACGGAGCTGGACCGTCGGTTCTCGGGACGAATTGACGCTGTGGTTGACAACGATGGGGATGGCGCCAGCTTAACTTTGCCGCAGCAGACCAAGTTTACTCACATTGAACTCGTGGAGGACCTTGTGAATGGACAGGGACTCAGCCATCACACCATCTCCGTGGACGGCACGGAGTTGGCAGCCGGCCAGACCGTCGGGATACGCAGGATACATCAGGTGGATGCCACCAGCGCCAGTACGCTGCGGGTTAATTTCAACGGGAAAAACGGCAGGCTTGCCTCGGCCTGCGTGTATGTGGGGGACCCGGATGTTGGAATGCCCAGGATTCCGAACGGCTACGCGGCACCGACAACAGAGCCGGAGGGTGTTCGATGAGTGGACAGAACAATCAGGATCGCGTTCTTCGAGTTGGCCTGGTTGGTGTTGGTGCGCGGGCAACTATCGGTGAATGGGTTTCGGCCGTTGGAAATTGTGCTGAACTTGTTGTCACGGCTGACATCAGTCCAGCAGCAGTGAAGCGCTCGACCGAGCTCTTCGGTACCAGCGTGCCCTTTATCGGCGACTACCGGGATTTTGTGAATCATGGTGTTGACGCGGCGATTGTCACGGTCCCTGACGACCAGCACGCAGACGTGGCTGAACACCTTCTTCGGGCCGGCATCGCTGTCTATCTTGAAAAGCCGATGGCGACGACGGCGGCGGACGCCGACCGGATACTGGCCGCCGCATTTGAATCCGGCAGCCGACTGTACGTTGGACACAACATGCGCCACATGAGCGTGGTTACGATGATGCGCAGCATTATTGAGCGCGGGGAGATTGGCGACGTCAAAGCCGTCTGGTGCAGGCACTTCGTGGGCCACGGTGGAGACTACTATTTCAAGGACTGGCACGCCGACCGGCGCTACAGCAACACGCTGCTGCTGCAAAAGGGTGCACACGACATCGACGTAATCCATTGGCTCGCCGGCGGCTACACAAGAACCGTTTCGGCAATGGGTGATCTCATGATTTATGGAGTCAATCCCTCTCGGGCGGACAACACAGGCCGCCTGATGGGCGAATGGTTTAGCATGGACAACTGGCCGCCGGAATCACAGCAGGACCTAAACCCTGTCGTCGACGTAGAAGACATTTCCATGGTCAACATGCGTCTGGACAACGGTGCCTTGGCATCTTACGAACAATGCCACTTTACGCCCGATTATTGGCGAAACTACACGGTCATTGGCAGCCGTGGGCGCATGGAGAACTTTGGTGACACCGGTGGAGGCGTCATCAAGGTTTGGAAAAAACGTCACGAGTACCAGCCGGATGGTGACGTGGAATATGTCATTGGCGGAGATGAATCAGGCCACGGCGGTGCAGACCAGCGGACGATGGCAGAGTTCATGAGATTTATCCGCCACGGTGGCGCCACCGATACCTCTCCAATCGCGGCGAGGGAGGCCGTGGCGACTGCCGCATCTGCTGCCGAGTCCTTGCGGTCCGGTTCCATGCCGGTTGCCGTCCCTCCGGTCGAGAAGGCGCTTGAAGACTACTTTTCCAGCGGACAATCCAGGCCTTGATGGATGGCCGCCTTGGCATCTGCTAGGTCGTGTGCGAGTCGATGGCGCCTGGGAAGTGGGAAGTGCGGTTGCCGGAAGGTGAGGCGAAGTAGCCCGCGTTGCCGGCGCGCTGCGCATCGTCATATACGTTCTGAAAATGCCGGAGCAACTAAAATTGTCAAAGCCGCCCGACGCGCATTGGCTATCCTCCGCGCACCCAAAACCGATCGGACTAGTACGCCTGAACAGCCTGCGAACCCTTTGTGGAGATTCCATCTCCTATCTATTATCGGTTCCATGTAGGGCAATCAGCGATGGTTCTGGAGCCATTCCAAAACCAGCCTGATCGAGTTCATCGGATGAATTTCGACCCAAAGGCATTAGTTCAGGGAAGGATGTGCGTTTTTGGGAGTTTGTGTCATGATATTGACAGTAAACATCGGATGGCTGTACAAATGGTCTAGATCACATACGACCCCTTGAGGGGTCAACTGAACTCGAATGGAGCAAACGTGAGTACGATGCGCGAACGAAGGGCATTGCGCCCTGGACGGCTCCGTCCCGAGCCAACCGGCAGGAAGAGTCATGCGCGGAAGATCAAGGAACCGAAAGGTGACCGTATCCTCAATACGCTGCTCGTAGTGATCATGCTGCTGCTCGGGCTCTCCATTATTTATCCGCTGATTTTCGTTGTGAGCGCATCCTTCTCGGATCCTCTGGCCGTCAATTCAGGCCAGGTGACATTGTGGCCGGTCGGGTTCTCGCTGGACGGGTACAAGGCAATTTTCGAATACCCGTTGATCTTTCGTGGGCTGATCAACTCCGTTTTCTACGGGGCCGCCGTCACCGTTTTCGCAACATTTGCAACTATTGCGGGAGGGTACGCAATTTCCCGGACTGACATGCCGGGCCATCGATTGCTGATGATGGTCTTTGTCTTCACCATGTTCTTTGCAGGCGGCATGATTCCGTCGTATTTGGTGGTCAAAAGTCTGGGCATGCTCAACACGCCCTGGGCCATGATCCTTCCTGGCGCAATGAGCGTCTGGCAGCTGATCATCACCCGAACCTATTTTCAGGTCAATGTTCCCAAAGAACTGCTGGAATGTTCGCGTCTTGACGGAGCGTCCGACTGGGCGTTCTTTATCCGGGTGGTGGTCCCCATTTCCAAGCCCATCATTGCGGTCAACGCGCTGCTATTCGCGGTGGCGTCATGGAATTCCTACTTCAACGGCATCATCTACCTCACCGACGAGAACCTGTACTCGCTGCCGATGGTTATGCGAGACATCCTGCTGCAGAACTCGTTTGATCCGTCGAAGATGTCGGGTGTTGATCCAGCCCAGATTGAAAAGCTCAAACGCATTGCAGACCAGCTGAAATATGCCCTCATTGTTATCGCCAGTGTTCCTCCACTTCTCATCTATCCCTTCGTGCAAAAACACTTTGTCAAGGGCATGATGATCGGATCCCTGAAGGGCTAAGAGAAAATGATGAAAACAACTATTCAAGTCGCAGGTGAATCGGCGACGACGCCGGCGCCCGTCATTGTCAAGGCGCCCGAACCCCGAGCCAACAAGTCAGTTTCGCTGGGCCGGCGGATGCTTCGCGCCTGGCAGTTGTACGCCATGTTGTTGATTCCCCTGGTTTGGGTGGCCATCTTTTGCTACTGGCCGCTCTACGGGATTCAAATCGCCTTCCGAGACTATACGCCGGCGCATGGAATCACCGGTTCGGACTGGGTGGGGCTGAAGTACTTTGTTCGCTTTTTGAGCAGCTACCAGTTCTTTGAGCTAATTAAGAACACAGTGGTGCTTCACATGTACGAACTGTTGGTCGCGTTTCCCGCACCCATTCTCTTGGCGTTGGCCTTGAACACGCTGCGCCAGAAGGTCTTCAGCAGGATAGTCCAGCTGGTTGCCTACGCCCCCAACTTCCTTTCGGCGGTGGTTGTCGTGGGCATCATGACCATGATGCTTTCACCCTCCACAGGCGTGGTAAATCAATTCTTCTCGGCAGTGGGCCTGCCACGCATCGATTTCATGGGGCAATCTGAGTGGTTCCAGTCGTTGTACGTCTTCTCCGGTGTATGGCAGTCTGCAGGGTTTGCCGCCATCATTTATCTGGCCGCATTGGCGGGGGTTCCGCCCGAACTGCACGAAGCGGCCAAAATGGATGGCGCTTCACAGCTTCGCCGAGTCTGGCACATTGATCTGCCAAGCATCATGCCCATTGCAGTGATCATGCTCATTCTGAACATCGGCAGCATCCTCAATGTGGGATTCGAAAAGGTCCTGCTGATGCAGAACCCCCTCAACCTGGACATCTCGCAAGTCATCAACACTTACGTTTACCAAGTAGGGCTGAATTCTGCCGTTCCTCAGTACTCATACGCCACGGCTATCGGCATATTTCAATCCGTGGTCGGCGTGATACTTCTGCTGCTCGCCAATTGGATGGCGCGCCGCATCACCAAATCCGGGCTGCTCTAAGCACCTCGAACAAACCAAGGAGAGTCATGAAGTTTGTATTTGACAGCCAGGAAAAAGTCAGCCTGGTGCAGGGAGTTGCATCCGGGACAGTTGGCAGGCGTCAATTCCTGCGAACGGCAGCCATGCTCGGCATCACTGCGGCAACGGCCGGTGCCGTTCTGACTGCCTGCGACAACGGCACCAAGGGAGGATCGGATAAGAAAACCGCCTATAAAGCTGGATCTGCCACACTGCAGGTCGAATTGGGTGCTGAGGACACCAAAGTCCCTTACGGTGCGGGCTACATTGGACCCAAAGCGCGCGAGTTGAAGAAGTTTGGCGACGGCAAAACGGAATTTTCGGTACTGACGCGAACCTTCGCCGGACAGAACATGAAGACCAATAAGTTTTCCGTGTGGTTGGAAGAGAAGACCGGTGTTAAGGTCAACTACCAAGTTGTACCGATCGGGGAGGAAGGCACTCCCAAAGTCAACAACATCCTGGCCGGCGGCGACTTGCCCGATGCGATGATGCTCGGGCCAGCGTGGATGGGTGGGTTCAGCCGGTCCCAGATATACATTTACGGGCAGCAGGGGCTCTTTGCGCCAGTCGGCAAGCTCATTGACGAATTTGCGCCCGAACTTCTCGAAGTTTTCAAAAACGTTCCCAAGCTCCGTGACGACTTCACTGCCCCGGATGGCGAAATGTACGCCTTTCCCGCCGTCAACCAGTGCTACCACTGCAGATCCTCGGAGGTGCGGATGTGGGTCAACAGTACGTGGCTGAAAAGGGCCGGACTTAAGGCGCCGACCACCCTCGATGAATTTACCGCGATGCTCAGGGCCTTCAAGGAAAAGAATCCGTCAGGACTGGCATCATCCGTCCCCATGTCGGCGAGCAAGGCCGGCGAGGGGAGTTCATTCATTGGCTACATCATGCAGAGCTTCGGATACCTGCCTGCGAGCAACGTGTCCCGCGAAGGGAACAAACTGATTTATGCCCCGACCCAGGACTTCTACAGGGACGGCCTTCGCTACATGGCCGGCCTTGCCAAGGAAGGGTTGCTCGACAAGCGGTCGTTTACTCAGACCGGCGATGAACTCAAGCGTCAGGTCATGAACCCCGCCGGTGCCCTGGTGGGCTTGGTCCAAGGTGGATCCCAGGGCTCGTACGCCGACGTCGAAGCGTCGAATCCGAAGGCCAGGTACAGGGAATACGAGGTCATCGCACCAGTCAAGAATGGGTCAATAGGCGCGGTCTGCCCCTGGGACTATTCGGCAGGTGGAGTCGTTGGTTTGATCATTACCAAGAACTGCAAGGACCCGGAAACCATGATTCGCTGGGCGGACGCACAGATGAATCTGGAAGTTTGCCGAAGCATGCCCAGCGGTCCCCTCGGAGTCGGCTTCGAATGGGCCAAGAAAGGGCAGCTGGGAATCAATGGAAAGCAGGCAACGTTCTCCAGAGTTGCCGCCGGACAGGATGAGAAAAACCTCGGCTGGTACGAATGGGGCCCCTACAACTATCAGAATGACGTCCGGCTCAGTGAATCAGTTGACCCGGCCTCGGGATCAGTCGAGCCCGCACTTTACGAGGCGGGCAAATTGTACGAGCCATTCGCCGTCGCCGAAGAAAAATTCTTCACAGCCCCGTTCTTTGACGAGAGCCAGGCCGCACAGGTCGGCGAGTGGGAAACTAACCTGGGGACCTACCTGAGTCAATCAAACGCCAAGTTCATCCTCGGGGAACTAGACATCAATGATGACAAGGTGTGGGACAACCACAAGAAGAAGTTCCAGCAGCTCGGCCAGGACCAGTACCTTCAGCTGTTGACGGACACATCCGCGAAATAGTCCCAAGCGGTATCGGTGCCCAGCACCTCAACGCCGGTCCCCTGCATGGAAGCCTATATTTGGGCGTCTATGCAGGGGATCTCGTGACTTCCGGTAAAAGCACCGGAAGAAGCCGCTGCATTCGGTTCCGCCCGGGCCGGCTGATTTTTCACACCGCCTGGATCGGTCGCGCGCCTCACAGCGCCTGTCGCAGCCAGTTTTCCACGCCGCTGATGTGGACAGTGACCAGGGCCTTGGCCAGTTCGGCATCCCCGCGTTCCAGCGCATCGATGATCGCGGCGTGTTCGGCCAAGGTCCGGTCCACGGCTTTTTCCTGGGTGAGGCCGCGCCAGATCCGGGCGCGGACCGTTCCGCTGGAAAGCGCGTCCAGGACGCTGGCCAGATAGGAGTTGTTGGCGGCACCCGCAATCAGGCCGTGGAACATCAGGTCATGCTCCACCAGCGATTCCACGCTGGTGGCTTCGCTGATGTCCGCCATGGTGGCACGCAGGGCGGTGATCTCCCCGGCCGATATCCGCCCGGCGGCAATGGCGGCCGCAGCCGGTTCCAGGATGCGGCGGACCTCAAAAATTTCCAGGATCGACTTGTCCTGGTGCAGGTCCACGATGAAGGTCATGGCCTCCGTGAGCAGCTTCGGCTCCAGGCTGGTGACGTACGTCCCGTCCCCGCGCCGAACGTCCAGCACCCGGATGATCTCCAACGCCTTGACGGCCTCCCGGAGGGAACTGCGGGACAGCCCCAGCTTTTCGCTCAATTCCTGTTCAGGCGGCAGCTTGTCGCCCGCGGACAGTTCGCCGGACAGGATCATGTCCTTGATTTTGGTGATTGCTTCGTCAGTGACAGCCATGGGTCAAGTGTATTGGTCTGACGTTTGCGCCGGGGGTCTCGACGCGCTCGCAGGGCTCGCTGCTCGACCACCGGGACGCGCTCGCAGGGCTCGCTGCTTGACCACCGGGACGCGCTCGCAGGGCTCGCTGCCCGGCCACCGGGCAGCAAAAAAGCACCCCTGAACCAGTCAGGGGTGCTTTTCATGTGCGGAGACGGGGAGATTTGAACTCCCGGTGGAGTTGTGCCCCACACTTCATTAGCAGTGAAGCCCATTCGGCCGCTCTGGCACGTCTCCAGCGCTGGCCGGGGTAGAAGCCCCCAACCAGCATCCCAAACTTTACCTAGAGGAAGGGGTGTTAAGCAAAACGGACGGCCTCCGGAACCGGACGCGGTGCGCCGGCGGCGGGAATTACTCCGCGCCCGTCAGCGCGCGCCATAAAAATTCGTGCGAGGCAGTGTGCAGCCGCGCCGCCTGGGCGTTGTTGCCCGCCCCGGCGTGCCCGCCCTCCAGCGCCTCGTGGAACCAGACGGGAATCCCCAGCGACTCCATCCGAGCCGCCATCTTCCGTGCCTGCACCGGCCCCACCCTGTCATCCGAGGTGGCCGTCCAAATGAACGTGGCCGGATAGGAAACCCCGGCGCGCAGCAGGTGGTATGGAGAAAACGTCTTGATGAACGCCCACTGCTCCGGCACGTCCGGGTCGCCGTATTCGGCAATCCACGACGCCCCGGCGGACAGTTTCGTGTAGCGGCGCATGTCCAGCAGCGGCACCCCGCAGGACACGGCGCCGAACAGTTCCGGGTATTGCGTGAGCATGTTGCCCACCAACAATCCGCCATTGCTGCCCCCAGCACAGCCCAAGTGGGCCGGCGAGGCCACCCCGCGCGCCGACAAGTCCCGCGCAACGGCCGCAAAATCCTCATACGCCTTGTGCCGGTTTTCCTGCAGCGCCGCCGTGTGCCAGGACGGCCCGTATTCGCCGCCGCCGCGAATGTTCGCCACCACGTACACGCCGCCGCGCTCCGCCCCGTCCACCGTGGCGCGCCGCTGAAGCCACGTGCGCCCCACTGCACCGCTGTAGGCCGGCGTGCGCGACACCTCAAAGCCGCCATATCCGCCCAGCAGCGTCGGGTTGCCGCCGTCGAGCCTTAAATCCTTGGGCCCCACCTGGAAATAGGGGATCCGGGTGCCGTCGTCGGAGACGGCAAAGTGCTGCTCCACGCGGTAGTCGGCCTCCTTGAAGAACGACGGCGCCTGCCGGACCGCCGCTGCCGGCCCGGCCGGGGTGGCAGTCCCGCCTGCGGGAATGGTGCCGCGCAACAGCGCGGTGGGCGTGAGGAAGCCCGTGGCAACGAGCCAGTAGTCGTTCCCGGCATTCGGGGTGTCCGGGTCCTGGTCTTCATCGTCCACGGCGTAGGCGTCCACCGAGTGCAGCGGAGGGCAGGCATCCAGTGCCGAAGCCGCCCAGCCGGCGGCGGGGTCCAGGACCAAAATCTTGGAAGAGACATCCTCCAGCAGGTTCAGGAGCAGGAAGTCCCGGGTCCAGCTCCACGACTGCAGGGACTGCGTGGCCGTCGGAGCGTAGATGGTGGACAGGGCGCGGTCCCCGGCCAAAAAGGCCTCGAGCCCAATGGCCAGCAGGGTCCCGGCAGCGTACGTGGCGGGGGCGTCACCGCCAACCGTCCAGTCCGTGCGCGGCCGCAGCAGCAGCCACTGCTTGTGGAGGGAGACATTCATGTCGTCCGGCACGTCAATGTGCACCCAGTCGCCGCCCACCAGCAGGTAGCTGCGCGAGTTGAAGAAGTCCAGCACATCGTAGGCCACATCGCGTTCAAAGCCGGGTGTGCTGTCATGGGACACCCCGCCGCTGAGGTGGTCCGGCGGCACCGAGAACAGCGGTTCCCGCGCCGCCAGCTGCGCCATGGACTCGCCTCGGCGCAGCACGCGGGCCGCGGCCGGGTAGGAGGACACCGTCATGGATCCCGGGCCGGTGTCCGTGCCCACGAACAGCGTGTCCGAATCCACCCAGCTCAGGCGCGTCTTCGCCGCCGGCAGTTCAAAGCCGCCCGGCACAAAGGCGCGTGCTTCGACGTCGAACTCGCGGTACGCAACGGCGTCTCCTCCGTCGGGGGAGAGCGCCACCATGGCCCGCCGGTATTCCGTGCCAGGGGCCGGCCGCAGGAATTGCGAGCCGGCCCAGAACCAGTCGGCGCCCTCCTCCCGGCACAGGGCATCGACGTCCAGCAGGACGTCCCAGTCCGGGGAGGGCGTGAGGTAGCTTTCCCACGTGGTGCGCCGCCACAGCCCCCGGGGGTTGGCTTCGTCCCGCCAGAAGTTGTAGTACCAGCTGCCGCGCTTGGACACCATGGCGATGCGGTCGGTGGAGTCCATGACCTCCAGGACGCTCGCCTCCAGGGCCGAGTACTCCGGCGTCACCAAGGCCTTGTCGGTCCGGGCGTTGTGCTCGCGGACCCATGCCAGCGCGTCGTCGCCGTGGATGTCCTCAAGCCACAGGTTCTCGTCGAAGGGTTCGTCCGTGAGGCCCTTTTCGGGAACGGGCGGTGCGGCGGCGGGCTTGGCTGCATCAGTGGTTTGGCTCATGTGCCCATCCTAGGCAGGTCCGCCGTCCGGGCCCGGCGCCATCCGTTAAGCTCAAGGGGTGGAAACATCGGGCGGGCTGGCAGTGGTCATTGTGGGGGCGGGCCCCC
>NZ_JAJLOZ010000078.1:0-20744 GCF_025548615.1 Arthrobacter sp. A2-55
TTTTATTGTTCTTCTTGCGCTTGTTTATCCTGTTGGTTTTGTTGTTTGAGCCGCTCTTGCCGCTGTTGGGGTTGGCGCTGTTTCCCTTGGTGGCGTTGGTGTTTGTATTGGGGTTGGGGTTGATGTCGCTGAGTTCGATGTGGGGGCGGGGGTTGACCGCTGAGCCGGTGGCGGCCATCCAGATTTCGTATTGGGGCACGGTGGCCCAGCCCTCGAAGTGGACCAGGCCCTTGCGGGGTTGGCGGAAGGTGATGCCCTGTTTGGCGGTGAGTTCGCCCGCGGTGGGCTGCTGCCCGTCGGGGTCCAGCAGGTTGACCGCGAGGACCCCGACGCGGGTGAGGGAGTCCGGGTCCAGGGTGGTGGCGTGGGCGGTGAGGGTTTCTTCCAGGTCCCGGGCTTCCCGACCGGTGATCCGCCCGCCCTGGGCGAGGTGTTGTGCTTCCTCGATGTGGCCCGAGGCCGTCAGGGCCTGCTCGGCGGAGAGCTTGCCGCTGAAGAACGCGGACGCGGCCACGGGCTGCGAGGCAGGGGTCCTCACCTGGGTCAGGTCATCGCGGACGGGCAGGAACCGCCCGGCCAGGCGCAGCCGCCGCCCGGCTGCCCGCCGGTCCAGGCGCAGTGCGGTGGCGAACAGCTCCGCCGGGGTCAACACCTCGTCGAAGCGGCCTGCCCGCACCCGCCCGGCCAGGTCCCCGGCCACCTGGACCTGCAAGGCTGAAAGGAACGAGCCCAAATGCTCAAGGTCCTGCGCCCACGCCACTGCCTCGACGTCGCTAAGGGATTCCACGTCCACACCCAACGGGGACTCCACCAAACCAGTGCCTGTGCTGGCGGCAGCGCCCATGTCAGCCGCAGAACCAGTAGCAGTGGCTCTGCCAGTGGAGTTGGCGGTGTCAGGGGCAGTCGTGGCTGAGGCGGCGGCGCGGGTCAGGGCTTCGGCAAGGGCGATGAGTTGGCGGACATGCCCGCCAACGCCCCTGCCTGTCCGTGTGGACCCGGGATGACCCGGCGTCCCTGCCGTAGCTTCCATACCAAACACACTACCGGTCACCACTGACAAAAACTGCCGATTACGCGGACATGTGTACTACTCTATGGCCGGGTGGGCCTGTGGAGGGACCAATGCCCAAAATAGGCCCAAAAAAGCCCCACTGCCTGGATCCCGATCCGCCCGATCGCCGTGATTCGACGGAATCAACCACGGCCGGACCGCAACAGAATCGCTGCAGAGCGCTTACGCCCCGCCCATGGCAGCAATCTGGATCAGGTTGCCGACGGTGTCGTCGAGGACCGCCGTCGTGACCGGCCCCTGCACCATGGGCGGCTGTGTGAAAGTGACGCCCAAGGCAAGCAGGCGGTCGTACTCGGCCTGGACGTCCTTGACGCCAAAGGAGGTGAAGGGGATCCCGTCCGCCACGATGGCGTCCCGGAACGGCTTCACGGCGGGGTGCTCGGAGGGTTCCAGGACGATCTGCGCGCCGTCCGGGGCCTCCGGCGAAACCACTGTCAGCCAGCGGTGTTCGCCCATCGGGATGTCTGAAGCGGGCAGGAATCCAAGCTTTTCGGTGTAGAACGCGAGGGCGGCGTCCTGGTTGTCGACAAAGATGCTCAGGAGCGTGATCTTCATGGTGTGTCCTTTGGGGGCCAGCGCTCGGCGATCTGCGCGAGCGGGGAGGTGTCGAGGGTGTGGAATTTGTAGCGGCCGCGGCGCTCGCTGTGCACCAGGCCGGCTTCCTCAAGCACGTCCAGGTGCTGGGAAACCGCCTGCCGCGTGGAGCCCAGGCCGTGTTTCATGGCCAGCCGGGAGCAGATTTCAAACAGCGTCTGGTCATCCCGCAGGGCCAATTCATCGAGGATGGCGCGGCGTGTTTCGTCAGCCAAAGCCTTGAAAACGTCGCCCATGGCCTCAGCATAGGCAAGTGGCTACTTGCATGTCAAGCATCGGAAGGCCGGCGCTGCTAATGTCAAAGTCCCGACCGAAAGGACACATCATGGCTGAAAGCAACGGCGCCCCGAATGGCCTGCTGATGCACGGATTCGGCACCGGCGCGGAACAGGTGGCGGGCGTCTTCCGCAGCGCGCTCAACGCGGCGGCGGGCCTGCCTGGCGCCGCCGTGGAGATTGTCATCCAGGGCCCGGCTGTCGCTGCCTTGACGCACGACGGCGGCCTGGCCGGCCCGGTTGCCAGCGTTCTGGAGCGCGGGGTTGCAGTCCGGGCGTGTGAAAACAGCATGCGCTCGGCGGCTGTTGACGCCGCCAGCCTCCTGACCGGAGTCTCCCCGGTTCCGTCCGCCGTGGTGCATCTCGCGCAGCGGCAGTGGGACGGCTGGGCGTACGTGCGGCTGTAGGCGGACTGCGGAATTCGGGAGTTTGACCATCGTGGCGAATAGCGGCGTCGGTGATTGCTCCCATCGGCGACCAGGGCGGCCGGCTTGCCTTACCCGAACGTCTCCATCAGCCAGGCGAAGTCGGCCTGGGCCTTCCGGAGCATCTCGTCTTCATGCCGGAACAGCTCGTCGGTTTTCTCCAGAACCAAGGTATAAGGCCGGCCCTTCCTCCGGGTGGCATGCCGTAGCGGCAGGCCGGAAGCGTCGATCTGCTGGTGGACGTGCTGCCGGCCGGGCGTAGCCAATGGCCACTCGTGGGTGTGTTCGGTGGGAGCGGACAGGAAGCCTGCGAGCCGGTCGCACAGCCCGCACCCGCATCCGGTCCAGGCAATTGACCAGTCGTCCGCGGTCCGCGCCGGCTGGCCGGCAAGGAGTGACAACCGCTCCCTACAGTTGTTTGCGATCGCAAGGACAGCGGGCGTTGGCGGCAGCCGGAGGGCGCGCAGGACGGGCACCAGAAGCTCGACGGCGGCCCCGCCCAGTGGTTGGAGAAACTCGGCAATGGCAGCGCCCAGCTCCCCTGACGCGGCTTCCAATGTTCGGGCCAAGGGTTCGCCAAGGTCGCCCAGGTACTCCCGGCGCCGCCCGGGGTGCTTGTGACCAATTGCCGCTTCGAGGCCGCTCCGTACAGATTCCCAAGCCAACTCTGCGAGCCCGTCCGAGACGGGGCCGGCACCGCATTGGTGCTGTTTCTGGCACAAGGGGAGCAGACTCTCCACGATCCATGAGCTCAGGTCCAGCCTCGCGGACCGGTTCGGGGAATGCCAATGGCCCACAAGTTCCAGCGTCCACTGATCGCCATATGCCTTGGCAAGCGCAGCAAGAAGCGGGGCATGGTCTGCCGTCAGCAGCTGGAGTCGGAACGGGGCCGCCACCATATGCGCCATCGCGGCGTCCTCCAAGGCAGCGGCGACCTGGAGTGCGGGAGCGAAGACGTCCACGGCCAAATTGGTCCAAAATGGCTTGAGCGATGCGGCATCCGCCCTGGCACCTTCCAGCTCACCGGCATCGATCCGGTCAAGCAGCGTCTGCATGGCCCAAGCTGATCCCGCCTCGGCTCGTGCAGCGAAGGCCTTTTCGCGCGGCCACATGACCATTGCTGCCCGCCGGTACCACCTGTCCAGGGTGTTGCCGTAGTTGCCCATGTAGCCTTCAAACTCGGTCTCGTACGGTGTAATAGACTCCGTTGGCGTAACCATGCAGACTTCGTAGTCGCCAAGTGGCAGCTGGATCGTCTCGGCGCCGGAGCCGTCAGTGCCGATCCACCATCCCAGCGAGATCTCACCCTCGATCAACGAGTTAAGCTGGTGTGCTCCACCTTCTGAGTCGTCAGCATCCGGGTCGAAGCCGCCCTCGAAGTCGTCGTCGGGCGCTTCCTCGCCGTCGAAGTAGCTGCCGTCGGCCCCGTACCAACTTCCCGGCCCGGCGTATTCGTCCGGTAGTACATCCCAGGTTTCCTTGATCTCAGCCAGTGCCAGCATGCTCTCGCACCCCGCCTGCCGCGCCGCGTCCTGCAGCACGGCTACGCGGTGGGCGTCGGCGCCCTTGAGCAGTCCGGCGGCCAGACCGCCCTCGGTGTATTCGTGGTCCAACAGGAACGCGAGCCGGAGGGGAACGCCCAAGTCCGCCCCGCCATACGGGCTGACCGCGCGCGTTTCGAAATGCTCCTTAATGCAGGATGCGGCCCCCGCCGCGCGCCCACCCGTTTCGGGTGTTCCATCCGGGCGGTTGAGGAGCAAATTGAACGTCAGCGAGACCCGGTAGCCGGAACGGACCGGCCGGACTTCGTGGCGGCGGTCTGCATAGAACGCCACTAGAACCAGGTCATCGCGGGATCCGAGGTATACCTGTTCGCTTCCGGAGTCGTCCACCACCAGCTCGCCGCCGGTATGGACGGACGGAAGCATGACCACCAAGGTCGCAACCATCTCGGCATGCTTTTCGGAATCCTGGTGTGGCAGAAAGAATTGCCCCTTACCGTAAACCAGCATCGAGTGCAGCCCGGCGGTCAGCCACGTGCCTTCGGGCAGGCCAAGCTCCTCGCCAAACTGTTCCAGTGCCGCGTCGAGGCAAGCCTGCCAGGACGGGCCGCCCAGGCTCACGCGGTCCGGCGCAATTTCCCACGTGTCGCGAACCGACGTGTCGTTCAGCGTCTGCGCACCCCGCCCATACCCGGCCGGGCGGCCCGCCGCCATTAGCTGCTTCGCCTGGGCCGCACGGATGGGGACCTGCACCGGCCCGACGCCGTCGACCTCCAATGCCAGCACACTGCCTGGCAGCCGGAGCATGGCGCTGTCCGCCCCGTCCGCTTCAACGTCGGAAAGTATTTGCGCAAGTCGTTCGCGGGCAGTCTTCGGCATGGGAACAGCTCCTATTGGGCAATGATCGGTCCAGCTATATACGCTACCCGCACGACGCCGGTTCCCGCCCTCGCGGCCCCCTCAGTCCCCTTGCGGCTCCGGCAGCCCCAGCAGCGCGTTTTCGACCAGCTCCGAAAGTGCCGGGTGGATCCAATACTGTTTCTTGGCCACATCGTGGGCAGTCTGGCCAAAGTGCATGGCCTGGATCAGCGGTTGGATCACAGTGGCCGCCTCCGGACCAATGGCATGCGCGCCCAGCAGCAGCCCGGTGGCCGGGTCGGCGATGACTTTCAGGAAGTGCCCCTGGTCCTCACGTGCCCAGCCCGCCGCGATGTCGCCGTACATTTGCGTCTTCACAACATGCGCGATGCCCGCCTTCACCGCGTGCGCCTCCGTGATGCCCACCGAGGCGATCTGGGGATCGGAGAACACGGCAGCGGGCACAAAGCGGTGGTCGGAGCTGATGGGCGCGTCCGGGTGGGCCAGGTTGTGCTTGACCACCCGCGCCTCATGGTTGGCCACATGCTTGAGCTGGTACTTGGAGGAGACGTCGCCCAGCGCGAAGATCCCGTCCACGCCGGTGCGCTGGAATTCGTCCACCACCACGCGGCCGTGCCTGTCCAGGCCCACGCCGGTCTTCCCTACGTCCAGGCCCTCACCGTTGGGGTGCCGTCCCGTGGCCACCAGCAGCAGCTCCGCCTGGATGGTCCCGGGTCCGTCCGGGCCATCCACCTGAAGTTCGACGCCGTTCCCCGCCTTCGCCACGCTGCCCACCTTTGTGTGCAGCAGGACTTGGTAGCGCGCCGCGGCCTCCCTGGTGAACTGGACGGAGACGTCGTGGTCCTGGGACTTGAGCAGCCGCTCGCCCCGGGCGATCTGGGTGACGGCCACTCCGAAGGAGGAGAACACGTGGGCAAACTCGGCGGCGATGTAGCCGCCACCCAGGATGGCGATGCTGGCCGGCAGCTGCTCAAGGCGCATGATCGTGTCCGAAGTGTGGAAAGGCGCCGCGCCGTCGCGCAAGCCGGGAATGTCGGGAACCACGGCGTGCGATCCTGCTGCAATGACAAACCTGTCCGCCGTCACCTCGGCGGTGCCGCCGTCGTGCAGGTCAAGGTGCAGGGCCTTGGGCCCGGTGAACCGTGCGCGCCCGGGGAAGACGGTGACGTTGGGGCATTCGGGCCCCTCGCGGTAGCGCCGCCCGCCAGCCTCGATGGCGTCAATGCGGCCAAAAATCCTGTCCCGGATCTCCGGCCAGTCGACGGAGTTGAGCTGGGCGTCGATGCCCAGGGGCTTGCCGTGCCGGGCGGCGTCGGCCAGTTCTGCCGGGTGGACGAACATTTTGGTGGGGATGCAGCCCACGTTCAGGCAGGTGCCGCCAAACAGGCCGTCCTCCACAATGGCGATGGACCAGTGGTCGAATTCCGGCCCGGGGATGGAGTTGCCGGAACCGGTGCCAATGATGACCAGGTCAAAGTGGGGCATGGGGGCCTGCTTTCAATGGTTGAGCTTGTTCCGGTGGTCCGGCAGCGGGCGTTGAGACCCGGGGGCGTTGCTTGTGATTGTCGGAACCCTGTATTTTCAGGTTACCGTTTCCGGGCCGGGAATTTCCGGGTTTCAGGCGACTGGGTGCCGGGTGTGGCCGAACGCGCTTTGTGGGCCCTGTATTCGTGCAGGGTGAGCCAGACGATGAAGATGTCGAAGGCGGTCAGCAGCACCATGCCCCATGTGAAGGCAACCACCAACTCGTACCCCTGGTAGGCGATGAAGATCAGCAGGAACGCCACCATCCACGGGTACGCCCAGAGTTTGTCCTTGAGCACCGCCCAGACCAGGGCCACCTTGACCAGGCCGTGCAGCAGGAGGTAGATGGCGCCGAATAGCGTCGCGGAAACGGTCAGTGTTCCGGCCAGGTGCACCAGGGTGGTGGCCACAAGGTCGTGGGGGTCTTCGGAGAGTTCATGCTGGGTCAGGAACCGGACTACGGAGCCCATTTGTACCGGCGAGACGAGCAGCAGCAGCACCCCGCCCACCAGTTCCAGCACGCCGTCCAGGCCCTTCAGGATGAGGCTGATCCTGAAGGTTTTGTCGAGCAGTGCGCTGTTGGAAATTGCCTTGGCCACGATTCCTCCTAGATGTAACCGCTGTTACAATTTCAATTGTGACACAAAAAATTGACTGGGTGCTGGTCATGCCCCAAATTCCGTCCGAGCCGTCCCGGCACCGCGTGGCCGTGTGGCGGCAGCTGCGCAAGGCCGGTGCCGTGCCCTTGTCTTCCGGCGTGTGGGCGCTGCCTGCGGGCCCGGCGTTCCAGGCCGACCTGGACCGTGCCGGTGAACTGTGCCGCAAGGGCGGGGGGACGTTCGCCGTGATTGATGCCGCCCCGCGGGATGAAGCCACCGCCGCCCTGATCCGGGACACCTTCGCCGTGGTCCGCCTTGACGAATGGGCCGAATTCATGGCGGACTGCGGCAAGTTTGACGCGGAAATCGCCAAGGAAATCGGCAAGGCGAAGTTCACCTTTGCCGAGCTGGAGGAGGAGGAACAAAGCCTGGAGCGGCTGCGGCGCTGGTACCGCGACCTGAAGAAGCGGGACGTCCTGGAGCTGCCCGAAGCGAAGGCTGCGGACGCCACGTTGCGGGACTGCGCCGCCGTGCTGGACGGCTACGCGGAGCAGGTCTACCAGGCCGTCCACGGCGGGGAGGGCGAATGAGCCGCCCCCGGCCCCGCAACGATGAAGCTGGGATTGTGGCGGTGCCATCCACCGCGCCCACTGCACCCACCGTGTCCGCTGCCCCCGAGGCGGCTACGCCCGGACCCTCCGCCCGGGCCCTGGCCCCGCTCTACGCCGCGGGCTTCACCACTGCGTTCGGAGCCCACAGCATCGCGGCAGGCCTCGGCGCGGAAAGCGGCGGCATCGGGCTGGGCCTGCTCACCTTCGGAGTGCTTCTTGCCCTGTACGACGTCGCCGAGGTGATTCTCAAACCCGTCTTCGGCTCCCTCAGCGACAGGATTGGCGCCAAGCCGGTCATAGTCGCCGGCCTCGCCGGATTCGCACTGGCCTCGCTGGTCGGCACCCTCGGAACCGCGCCGCTGGTCATTGGCATTGCCCGCCTGGGCCAGGGCGCAGCGGCCTCGGCGTTCTCCCCGGCGTCCTCCGCCGCCGTCGCCCGTCTTGCCGGGCCGGCGGCGGCCGGCAGCCACTTCGGCAAGTACGGGTCCTGGAAGGGCCTGGGGTATGTCCTGGGCCCGCTCCTGGGTGCGGGGCTCATTTGGGCCGGCGGATTTCCGGCTCTGTTCCTGTCCATGGCCGTCATCTCGGCCGCGGCTGCCGTCTGGGTGGCGATCGCCATGCCGCGGCTGCCCGTGCTGCCCCGCCGCCGCTACACCGTGGCCGACCTCCTGCGCCAAAGCACCGAGCGGTCCTTCCTGGTGCCCACCCTTTCCCTGGCCGCGGCCACAGGCGCGCTGGGTGTTGCCGTCGGCTTCCTGCCGCTGCTGGGAAGCTCGCTGCACCTGCCGCTGATCGCCAGCATGGCCGTGGTGGCCGTCCTGGCGCTCGCCTCCACGCTCATCCAGCCGCTGGCCGGCCGGCTGCGGGACACGGGGCGCATCACCTCCAGCGCCGGCATGGCCCTGGGCCTGGCCATGGTCGCGGCGGGAATTGCGCTGCTGGCCGCCGTCCCCGTGCCGGCAACGCTGTACGTGGCCGCGGTGGCCATTGGCTGCGGAATCGGCATTGCCACGCCGCTGGGCTTTGCCCACCTTGCCAGCACGACGCCGGCAGAACGCATGGGCCGCACCATGGGCAGTGCGGAAATCGGGCGGGAAATGGGCGACGCCGGCGGGCCGCTGATTGTTGGTGCCATCGCCACGGCCGCGAGCCTCGCCGCAGGGCTGTGGACGCTGGCGCTGCTGGTTGCAGGCGCGGCACTGTTGGCTGGAATCTTGCTGCGCAGGGGTTCGGGGGACGTAGCGGACTAGCTCGCCCGGTTGGATTCAGGCTGCGGGGCGCCGGACGGGCCATTACCCCTGGCGCCCCGCGTGCGGTCAGGTGAGCACGGTCCGCAGGGGCTGCGGTGCCCGTCGGAGAACCTGCTCCCATTGAGGCCCGAGCCCCCACGAGCGGCCGGCGCCGGCGGCAGCGACGGCAATCATGGCGGCAGCGTAGATGATGTGTTCGTCCACTGCAGGATTGGACTTGATCGGCAAGGCGCTCAGCCACATCAGCACCATCAGTGCGGTGCCGCCAACCGCGGCCGCGCGCAGGGCAACCCCCAACACCAGTGCCAGCCCCACCAAAAGGAGCCCAGCCATGAAGGCCCACAGAAGCACCGCACCAAGCAGGATCCGCAGCGCGGCCAGGGTTCTCAGGGCTGTTGTGCCGGGAAACGCGACGGTGGCGCGGGCTGGCTGGACCGTGGTGGAAGGGGGCATGGGGCTCCTCAAATTCAGTATTGTGGTCGGATTTACCATTAGGTCACAAACAAGTGACCTAATTTCAAAAACCCTACAATAGTAGCTAAGGCTAACCAAACTTATGTGAAAGATGACGCCGGCCAATTAGGCCCGGAACCGGTATGGCAGCCGCCATGGCATCCGTGTAGGAGGGGGCCGGGACCAGTACCAGTCCGGGCGGGTGCTCGGGTCGATCGCGCGGGTGCACCCGCCGGACCACCCCGTCGCCGGTAGTCCAGGCCCCCCGGGTGGTCGCACTGAATCAGGGCGCCGTCCGGGAACCTTACCGGTCGGCCGGCGTCATTCTTTGCCTTCCGGCGGCTCTGCTTTGGCGCGGAGGCCCACGGGCGCCTGCCCCGGGGTGCGCTGTTCAGAGGCACTCCAGCTGGCGAGGAAGTTGAGCTGTTCCTGGGCACGGCTCCCCGGCTCCGCGGTGTAGGCAATGATCGTGAGGCCGTCGCCGGGGACCTCCAGCGATTCCCCGGTGAGCTCAATATTGCCCACCAGCTGGCTGTGGAGCGTCTTGCGAGCGGAGCGGTGGAAGCGAACGTTGTGCCGGGCCCAGCGCGTGGAGAATTCGGTGCTTCCTGTGGCCAGATCCCCGATGAGGCTGTTCAGCGCCCTGTCCTGCGGGCTGCGTCCGGCCTCGCTGCGCAACGCGGCGGCGAGATCGTCCGCGAGCGTTTCCCATTCCACGAAGAAGCCCCGGGAGTGGGGGTCCAGGAACATAAACCGGTCAATGTTCAACGGCAGCGACCCTGGGCTGAGGACGCCTGCGTAGAGCGCGAAGCAAATGTCATTGGCAGCCAGGATGTCCATGCGCGAGTTGCGGACATAGGCGGGCATGCCCGCCATTCCGGCCAGGATCCTTTGCACTACCGGGCGGACTTCGGCGCGGGCCCGCCGCGTTCCCGGTGCTCGGGAGGGCGCGGCGGCCCGGGCCAGGTCGAGCAGGTGGGCGCGTTCTGCCTCATCGAGGCGGAGCGCTGCGGCCAGCGACTCCAACACGCTTTCGGATGCTCCCCGCAAATTGCCGCGTTCCAGCCTGGCGTAGTACTCGGTGCTGACGCCGGTCAGCATGGCCACTTCCTCACGCTTGAGCCCAAGGACCCGCCTGGTCCCGCCGTAGCTGGGCAGGCCAGCTTGGGCGGGGGTGATGCGCGAACGGCGGCTGGTGAGGAAGTCTCGGACGTCCTGGCTGTTGTCCATGGACTCAACTTTACGGCGCCCGTGCCGGCCCCAACAGGAACTGGCAGTACACCTCACGGCAGGTTCTTCCCTGCAGGTTCCGGGACTGGTTTTCTGGTACCAGCAGCAATTCACCCACAGTCGAAGGAACTTCCATGCAAAACGTGACACTCAACAACGGCGTCCAGATGCCCATCCTCGGTTTTGGCGTCTACCAAATTCCCGACGTCGAAACCCAGGCCGCCGTCGAAGCCGCCCTCGCTGCCGGGTACCGCCACCTGGACACGGCGGCTTCCTATGGCAATGAGGAGGCCGTGGGCGCTGCCATCAAGGCCAGCGGCATTGCCAGGGCGGACCTTTTCGTCACCACCAAGCTGTGGATCCAGCACGCCCCTGCGGGCAGCGTGGAAGAGGACACCCGGCGCTCCTTCGGCGAGTCCCTCCGCCGCCTGGGCCTGGACTACATTGACCTGTACCTGATCCACCAGCCGCTGGGCGACTACTACAGCGAATGGCGGGCCATGCAGAAGCTGAACCAGGACGGACTGGCCCGGGCAATCGGCGTGTCGAACTTCCATCCGGACCGCCTGGTGGACCTCATCGACCACAACGAGGTGGCCCCGGCCGTGAACCAGATTGAAACCCACCCCTTCCACCAGCGCGCTGCTGACCAGGCCCTGATGGTGGAGCGCGGCGTCCAGATTGAATCCTGGGGCCCCTTCGCGGAGGGGAAGAACGGCCTGTTCACCAATCCGATCCTCAGCGCCATCGGTGGCGCCCATGGCAAGTCCGTGGCCCAGGTGGTGCTGCGCTGGCTGACCCAGCGCGGCGTGGTGGTCATCCCAAAATCGGTCCGCCCGGACCGCATGGCCCAAAACCTGGACGTCTTCGACTTCACCCTCAGCGAGGGGGAAATGGCCCGGATCGCCACCCTGGACACCGGCGTCAGCCAGTTCTTCGACCACCGGGACCCTGCCATGGTCAGCTGGCTGGGCGGGCGCCGGTACAGCTGACCCGGCGCCGGTGCCGGGGCGCTGCCATGGATGAAGTACGACGGCGGAACCTCCTTGGGTGATCGGCTTTCTGTGCCGCGTGTTCTCCGCGAACAGGTTCTAAGTTGGAGGGCCCAGAACTGGTCCAATTATCGAATCGCCTGTGCAATTATCGGCTTGCCAAATGGCATTTTGAGCTAAAGAGTTCTCCGAACGTATGCGCTGCTAAATTGCGCGATTTTCTAATTCACTTCGCCCACTGGTGCAATGATAAGTTGGGAGCGGGTGGTCCACCGAATTTTTATTTGCCGCGGTTTACACCTTCAAGGATTACATTATCAAGGGGAAAATAATGGGAAAGATGAAGGGCAACCGGCTCAACACCGCCGCCAATGTTGGAAGTTTTGTCACCGGTCGTCAGCAATTGAAATTCCAGGAACAGATCGCCGCCAACACGTCCGCGATGTTGGCCCTGCAGCAGCAACAAGCCGCTCGAGCCGATCATGACCGCCTGGTGGCCGAATTGGACATGGCCGTTGCATGCGGGCGGATGACCGTCGAACAAGCCAATGCCCACATGGAGCTGACGATTTACAACCAGCAGCATCCGGCACCCCACCCAAAGACCAGGGTGGTTCCAACCGCCAGCGCCGCCGTAGACGGATTTTTGCGCATTGGCGGCGTGCCTGCTGGCTGGTACAAGCAGGACGGTCTCAGCGCAAGGTATTGGGACGGCCAGCGCTGGACTTTGAATACCATGCAACTCATTCGGGCCAAGCAGGTTGTAAAACAGCAATGGTTGGCCACCCCGGCCATCGGAAATCAAAAATCACGTCGCATCGCCGGCCTGTTGGGAATTTTCCTTGGCATGTTCGGCATTCATCGCTTCTACCTCGGACACACGGGAATTGGTGTCCTGCAGGCCAGCGCCTTTGTACTCCTTTTTGCGGCGACTTATGGGCTCATAGTCCTGTGGGGCGTCATAGAAGGCGTCATGATCATCAGTGATGCCAAAGCCTTCAAGAGGGACGCACACGGCATTCCGCTGGCTTAGGGCTCACAAAGTGTCCCTTGCCATTCAGCCTCAAGCCCCTTAGGCCACTAAATTCTCCGCAGCCACGTCCATGTGCTCGAGAATGGCCAACTGCGCGGCTTTAGGGTCGCCGGTTTCAATCGACTCCACTATGTCCAGATGCCGGTCCACGTTCATGTTTTTGACGGCCCGCTCCAATCCGGCAAACATGATCGACATCCGGATGGATCCCTCCAGCGACTCCCAGGAATGGAGCAGGGTTTGGTTGTTGCTGAGCTTGCAGAGCGTCCGGTGGAACTCGAGGTCGGACTCGATCCGAGCTTCCAGGGTGCCCTTGGCAGCGGACTTCATGTGGTTGACGGCGGCCCGCAGGGCCTTGATCACCGCGGATCGGTTGGGCTGTTCACATAGCGTGCGGACCGCAAGGGATTCCAGGGTGGCGCGCACCGCGAAAATGTCGCGGATTTCCTTGGCATCAAGGTGCCGCACGGACAGGCGTCCCCGCGCGCCGGCGGTTAGCAACCCTTCCTGTTCCAGTTGCCGCAACGCCTCGCGCAGGGTGCCGCGGCTGATTTGGAGCATGTCGGAGAGCTCCGTCTCCACCAGATGCTTGCCGGGCTCCAGCGCCCCACTCGTGATGGCGGCACGCAGGGCGGAAACTGCCTGCTCGCGGAGGCTCTTTTTTTCCAACCCCAAGAGTGAGGCGGTGGCTGCTGGCATGGTGTGATCCTCGAAGTGGACGGTTGTTTGTTTACTGTCAGGTGTTAACAGTTGATGTTACGCCTCGGGCGCGGGACCTGTGGGAGGTCCCGCGCCCGATTCCAAGCAGAAGTGAAACTAGCCCAGTTCCGCGAGCACTTTCGCAACGATGCGTGGAACGGACAGTCCGTAGCGTTCGTGCAGGGTCGGCAGTGCTCCGGCGTCGAGGAAGGCGTCCGGCAGGCCGATGGGGACCACGCGCTTTCCCAACCCTGCGGTCACCACGGCTGACGCCACGGTCTCGAACAGCCCGCCCACCACGGAGTGGTTCTCCAAAGTCACGGCCAGCCGGTCCCCGGCAAGTTCGGCCAAGACGGTAGCTGAGTCAAAGGGCTTGATGGTGGGGGTATGAACGACGGCGACATCCACCTTGTGTGCCTCCAGCGCCTTGGCTGCCTGGAGGGCACGCATCGTCATGAGTCCACTGGAAACGAGCACGACATCCCTGCCGCCGCGGAGGACCTTCGCCTTGCCGAGCTCAAAGGTGTAGTCGTATTCGTCCAGGACGGTGGGGACGTTGCCGCGCAACAGCCGCAGGTAGCTGGGTCCCTCGCTGGCGGCCAGCTGCGGCACTGCTTGTTCGATGTCCACTGAATCGCAGGGGTCCACGATGGTCAGGTTCGGCATGCCCCGGAAAATGGCCATGTCTTCCGTGGCCTGGTGGCTGGGCCCGTAGCCGGTGGTGAGCCCAGGGAGGCCTCCCACAATGTTGACGTTGAGGTTGGGTTCGGCAATGTCGAGGCAGAGGAAGTCGTAGGCGCGCCGGGCGGCGAACACGGAGTAGGTCGAGGCGAACGGGATGAGTCCGGTCTCTGCCATGCCTGCGGCGGCGCCCAGGAGTAGTTGCTCTGCCATGCCCATTTGGAAAAACCGCTCCGGGAAGGCCTGGGCAAAGATGTGCATGTCGGTGTATTTGCCCAGGTCCGCGGTCAGTCCCACAATCCTTTGGTCTGATTCCGCAGCCCTGGCCAGTGCGTGTCCGAACGGTGCTGAAGCGGTCTTTTGCCCTGGGTCGGCGAAGGAGGCGATCATTGCCGAAGTCTTCAGCTTGGCCTTTGCCGTGGTTGTGGGGGTCATGCTGAAGCCGTCCCTTCGTATCCTGCGGCGAGCTGTTCGCGGCAGAGCTGCCATTCGTGTTCTTCGATGCGCATGAAATGCGCCTTTTCCCGGTTCTCCAGCAGGGACACTCCCCGCCCCACCTTGGTGTCACACAGGATGACGGATGGCTGCCCGTGGGACGCCGCCCGGGCGGCCGCGTTGTCGAAGGCTTCCAGCAACGCCCCTGCGTCATTGCCGTCAATCCGTTGGCAATACCAGCCAAAGGCCGTCCACTTCTCCGCCACTGGTTCGGTCCGCAGGACGGTTTCCGTCTTGCCGTCGGCCTGCAGTGCGTTGATGTCCACCATGGCTGTCAGGTTGCCGAGCTGGTGGTGGTGGCCGCCCATGGCTGCCTCCCACGTGGAGCCTTCGTCGAGTTCGCCGTCGGAGAGGAAGTTGAACACGCGGGCATTTGATCCCTGGTGTCGCAGCCCCAACGCCATGCCGACGGCGATGGACAATCCGTGGCCCAGGGAGCCGCCGGAAATTTCCATGCCGGGTGTGTAGGTGGACATCCCCGACATCGGCAGGCGCGAATCGTCGGAGCCGTAGCTTTCCAGTTCGTCAACGGGGATGATGCCGGCTTCGGCCAGCGCGGCGTAGTGGCCTATTGCGTAGTGGCCGGTGGAGAGCAGGAAGCGGTCCCGTCCCTCCCAGTCGGGTTGGTCTGCACGGAAGGAGAGCTGGCTGGCGTAGACGGTGGCGAAGATGTCGGCCGCGCCCAGGGCCTGGCCAACATAGCCCTGGCCCTGGACTGCGCCCATGTTCAGGGCGTGGTGACGGATGCGGTAGGCGGCCTCCGTGATGGTACGACGGCGGTCCGCGAAAGTGCCGCTGGCTGAAGGCCGCGTGGTGGTTTGGTCCAGTGTGGACATGGAATTTCTGCCTTTCGTTGGCTTAGGCATTGACGGTCAGCGGAGTGCTTTTGGTGGCGTCATCTGCCAGCTGGCGCTCGCGCTTGCCCCACGTCTCGCGGGTGCTGATGGCGGCTGCCAGGCCGATGAGTCCGTAGACCATGAAAAGTGCCGCAGGCCCGGCCCAGCCAAGGCTGAGGAACAGCAGGGTGGTGATGAAGGGCGTGAAGCCGGAAACCATGGCGGAGATCTGGTAGGCCAGTGACGCCCCGGAGGCGCGGGTCTTGGCCTGGAAGAGCTCGGGGAACCACGGTCCCTGTGCACCGGCCAGCGAGTTCTGGCAGACGGCATAGGAGATGATGACCGTCAGGATAATCAGGATCGACAGTCCGGTGTTGACCAGCAGAAACATGGGGAACGCAAAGAGCACGGCAAAGGCGCAGGACCAGATGTAGAGGGGCCGGCGGCCGATCTTGTCTGTGAGCCGGCCCCAGGCGGCAGTGGCAAAGATGCCGATTCCAGCGGCCACGCTGAGGGCGACCAGGGTTTCGGTCTTGCTGGAAAGGCCCGTGGTGTGGAGGTAGGAAATCATGTAGGTGATGGAGACGGCGTAGCCGGCCGTCTCCGCGATGCGCAGGCCGATGCCGCGGACAATGTTGCGCCAGTCGGTCTTGATGACTGCGGTGATCGGGGACTTGACGATTGCCCCTGTCGCCTTGACTTCGTCAAACACTGGGGATTCGGGAACCTTGGAGCGGATGATGAGCCCAACAATCACCAGGAGGATGCTGGCCAGGAACGGGATGCGCCATGCCCACGAATTGCCTAGGTGGACGCTGAAAAGGAACACCAGGTTTGCCAGCAGGAGGCCCACCGGGAAACCGGCCTGGACCATGCCGGTGTACTTGCCCTTCTTCTTCCACGGCGCGTGTTCGTAACTCATGAGGATGGCGCCGCCCCACTCCGCGCCGAAGGCCAGGCCCTGGACGATGCGGACGAACACCAGCAGCGCCGGGGCCAGCAGCCCCACCGTGGCGTAGGTGGGCAGCAGGCCGATCGCGAAGGTGGCCAGCCCCATCAGGACAAGTGATGCCACCAGGACAGGCTTGCGGCCCAGTCTGTCGCCGAGGTGGCCGCCCAGGATGCCGCCCAGCGGACGGGCGGCGAAGCCCACGCCGAGCGTGGCAAAGGACGCCAGGGTGCCAGTGACAGGGTCCGTGCCAGGGAAGAAGGCCGTGCCGAAGTAGAGTGCGGCTGCCGTGCCGAATCCGATGAAGTCGTACGTCTCGATGACTGCACCCACGGACGAGCCCAAGGCAACGCGCCGGGCGTCCTTGGTGCCGTGGACTGGTCCTCGCATGGTGAGAGCTTCATTGCTCATGGTCGTAAATACCTTTCAAACGGCGACCGATGCTGCGGGCATCGTGGTGTCGACTGTTAACAGATGATACGCCAGTGTGACCTTAATCATTTCTCTTTGTCAACAGTCAACTTTGAAGGTTGACTGTTGACAGTGAATGGCCCTAGTGTGGGTTTCATCACCCGGGCCGCGGGTGGCGGACCCACCTAAGGAGCAGCGCCAATGTTCAACCCACGACTGGGCTGTTCTTCGATCAGCTTTCGTCACCTGGATCTCCCTAATGCACTCCAGACCATGGGCGAAATTGGTTTCGAGGAGATCGATCTCGGAGCCCTTCCTGGGGTCTGCAACCACGTCCCCTACGCATTGGGCGAAGAAGACGTTCGCGTTGTGTCCGCTCAGATTTCCGCGTCGGGCCTGAACGTTCGGTCGGTCAACGGCGACATCGGCGATCTCAACGCCATGCTTGGGGTCGATGCCCAAAAAGAACGGGACGGCCACCTCGAGATGCTGCTGGCGCTCGCCGTCGAGACCGGCGCCAAGGCACTGGTCCTGCCCTGCGGGGCCCTCAACCGGGATCCGTTGGCGAGCTTGGACGCAGACCTCGATGTCGTCGCGTCCTCCCTGGCAAGGGCGCAAAAGCGTGCTGATGCCATGGGCATCGAGCTCTGGACCGAAGCTCTGCACTACTTCCGCCTGTGCTCGGACATGGACCGCGCCGGGCGGCTCATCGGACGGCTGGCCGGGTCCGGCGTCGGAAGCGTCATGGACTTCAGCCACATCGTGGCGTCCGGGGCAGACCCCCTGGACTTCATCGATCGTTTCCACGGGACCATTGCCCATGTCCATCTCCGGGACGCTGTGCCCGGCAACATCAACCTCAGCATTGGCAATGGTGAGACCGACTTCGCGGCCGGCCTCGCCGCCCTGCAGGCCAAGGGGTACGCGGGGCACTTTTCGCTCGAACTCGAGACCCGTGATGTGGCCGACGATGAACGCCCCACCGCTGCCGCGCAGGCCGCCACCCATATTTCCACCCTCATCTAGTTCCACCCACCATTTCAAGGAGAATCATGTCCAACACCATCCAGCGCACCGCCGTCCTCACGGGAGCCACTTCAGAGCGTGGCATCGGCCTCGCAACGGCGCGCCGCTACGCCCGTGAGGGCTGGGCTGTCGTCATCCTGGACCTCGACGGGGAAAAGTCGGCCAAGGTTGCCGCCGAAATCGGGAACGAGTTTAACGTCCCCGCTTTCGGCCATGCCGTTGATGTCGCCAGCGAGGATTCAGTAACTGCCGCACATGGCGCCGTCCAGGCCGAGGTCGCCGCGAGCAACCTGCCCACGGTGGGCGCCCTCGTCAACATCGCCGGCATCACCTCGCCCGTGTCGTTCCTGGAAACCACCCTGGAACTGTGGAACAAGATCTTCGCCGTCAATGCCACCGGCACATACCTGGTCACCAAGGCCTTCCTGCCGGAAATGATCAGCTCCGGATGGGGCCGCATCGTGAACATGTCCTCGGTGTCCGCCCAGCGCGGCGGCGGCGTCTTCGGCAAGGTCCCCTACTCCTCGGCCAAGGCTGCCATCCTCGGGTTCACCAAGGCCCTGGCCCGGGAACTCGGGGACAGCGGCGTGACCATCAACGCCATCACCCCGGGCGCGGTGGACACCAACATTCGCGTGGGCAGCACCGACGAGCAGGAGGCAGCCCTCGCCCGCGACATTCCCGTGGGCCGCACCGCCACCACCGAGGAAATCGCCGCGGTCATCACCTTCCTTTCCTCCGACGACGCCGCCTACCTCACCGGCACCACGGTGGACATCAACGGCGGCAGCCACCTCCACTAAGCCCATTTCCAAGCCCACAGCAGGAGAGCAGCACCATGACGAAGCTATTCAACGATCCGGCCGCGTTTGCCGAGGAGGCCCTGGCAGGTTTTTGCGACGTATATGCGGACGCGGTCCGTCCGGTTCCCGGTGGCGCAGTCCGCCGCCACCGCCCCGCCACGCCCAAGGTGGCGGTCCTGGCCGGCGGCGGTTCCGGGCACTACCCGGCCTTTGCCGGCTTCATCGGCCCCGGGCTGGTCGACGGCGCCGTGGTGGGCAACATCTTCACGTCCCCGTCGGCACAGCAGGCGTATGCCGTCGCCAAGGCAGCGGACCAGGGAAGCGGCGTCGTCTTCGCCTACGGGAACTACGCAGGTGACGTCATGAATTTTGGCCTGGCCACGGAGCGGCTGGCCACCGAAGGCGTTGCCGTTGACAATGTGGTCGTCACGGACGACATCGCCAGCGCGGCGCCCGGGGAAAGCGCGAAACGCCGCGGCATTGCAGGTGACTTCACGGTCTTTAAGGTCATGGGCGCCGCTGCCGAGGCTGGTGCCAGTTTGGCGGAGGTGGTCCGCCTGGGCCGCAAGGCCAACAGCAACACACGGACCATCGGCAGCGCCTTCCACGGCTGCACCTTCCCCGGCGCGGACGCTGCGCTCTTCACCCTTGGCGGGAAGCAAATGGGGCTCGGCCTGGGCATCCACGGGGAACCGGGGCTCCTGAACATGCCGCTTCCGACGGCGGACCAGCTGGGCCGGGAACTCGTGGCGCGGATCCTGGCGGAGACACCGGATGGTTCCGGCCAGCGCATCGCCGTGGTGCTCAACGGTCTGGGTTCCACCAAGTATGAGGAACTGTTCGTGCTGTGGGGGACAGTGGCCCCGTTGCTGCGAGGTGCAGGCTACGCACTGGTCATGCCCGAGGTCGGGGAGCTTGTCACCAGCCTCGACATGGCGGCCGTGTCCCTGACAGTTACATGGCTCGACGACGAGCTTGAGCCGCTTTGGTGCGCTCCGGCGGAGTCGCCGGCGTACAAGCGGGGGAACGTTGCATCGCAGGGTGATCCGGATTCCTGGATGGGGCCGGATGGAAGTTCGGTTGATGCCGTCAGCTTCACGGCAAGCGAAGAATCCAGGGCCTACGCGCACAATTGCGTGGCGGCGCTGGAGGCGGCCGCGCGTGCCGTCCACGATGCGGAAGCGGTGCTGGGTGACTTGGACGCAATCGCCGGGGACGGCGACCACGGGCGCGGCATGGTGCGGGGGATCGATGCCGCCGTCGTGGCCGCAGGTATTGCCCTCGACCTGGGTGGGGGCGCCGGAACCGTTCTCGCCGAGGCCGGCGACTCGTGGGCGGACAGGGCCGGCGGCACGTCGGGAGTCCTGTGGGGTGCCGGGCTGCGCAGCTTCGGGGAAAACCTCGGGGACGTCACGGCGCTCACGTCGGAAATGCTCCTCGAAGCTGTGAAGGCATTTGCCGCCCGGATCCGGGAACTGGGCAAGGCCGAGCCCGGCGACAAGACCATGGTTGACGCCCTGGTGCCATTCACCGCGGAGTTTCGCCGCCAACTGGCCGAGGGTGCGGATGTGGCTGCCGCCTGGACTGCTGCTGCTGACCAGGCCACTGCTGCCGCTGCAGCGACAGCAGGATTGCGTCCCCGCCTGGGCCGGGCCCGCCCGCTCGCCGAAAAGAGCCTTGGGACGCCGGATCCGGGGGCCACTTCCCTGGCCATGGTCCTCACTGTGATGGGACCCCATCTGGCAAACACCCAGACATTGGCCGCGGCCAAGCAATGACGAAGGAAGGGAACACCGTGGGAATCAGGCTCATCGTTGGCGCCGACGAAGCAGGCGTGGACTACAAGGACCAGGTGCTAGCGGACGCCAAGGCCGACCCCCGCATTAGCGAAGTCATCGACATTGGAGTCAACCGCGGCGACGCCGAGTTCACGCGGCCCTATCCGTACGTGGGCATCGCCGCAGGGGAAATGATCAAAAACGGCCAGGCCGACCGAGCCATCCTGTTCTGTGGCACCGGCCTGGGTGTTGCCATCGCAGCCAACAAGGTGGAAGGCATCCGCGCCGCGACGGCCCACGACTCGTTTTCTGTCGAGCGTTCGGTGCTGTCCAACAACTGCCAGGTGCTGGCGATGGGCCAGCGCGTCATCGGCGTGGAGCTGGCCCGCCGCCTTGCAAAGGAGTGGCTGGGCTATTCCTTCGACGCCGGCTCGGCTTCTGCAGCGAAGGTGCAGGTTCTGACGGACTTTGAAGGCTGCTAGAGGTTCCCACGAGTCCTCCACTAAAAGGGGGTACTCCCAGTACCTGCACCAACAGGCACTGCCACGCCGGCTCGCAAGCGTGTTCACTGGGATCAATGCCGAAAGCGAGGCCCCCGAAAGGCGCGCCTCGCTTTCGGCCCCCCGA
>NZ_JAJLOZ010000079.1:0-20439 GCF_025548615.1 Arthrobacter sp. A2-55
AGCTAGTCTCCCAATACTTCTGCCCCCTCTGCGGCATCGCAGCAGGGGTCGATTCATGGTGGACACCCGCGCAGCTTGAGTACGGCTTCGGCAGTGCCGGCGGGGTTCTCGATCAGGCTGTCCAAGACGCCCTGGAAGACGCATTCAAGGACATCAAGGGCATGAAATTTGAACCGAACTCATCCTTCAGCTTGGATATCGAGACACCTGACCCACTTATCGAGCCCGATGATATGGTCATCGTCGAGCCACCCTGCCATCCTCATGAGCCCCTTAAGGTCCCTGAAATCTCCACAGAACGCTTATTCTGCCTGATATGCGGTGCCCAGTTCGCTGCATAGTCGGCAACAAACGGCAGGATCGGTCTATCCATCGCCCGCTGAGGGTTTCCTTGATTGGTGCAACTTCGCAAGGGCCTCGACGTGTTCGCTGTGGTACACCCTGATGGACAGTGTGCGGCCGCAGGGAAACTTGAGTTGGATGATTGTCAGGATCACTGGGCTGCATCTCGTAGCTAACAGTTGTATGGGGATGGGCGCGTCGGGGGCGGGACATGTCCAGGTCGCGGGCATGCTCCTTAGCGGGCTCGCCGTCCTCGACCAGGCGGACAGTGCCTTGCTTCTACCTTCCCGTGGACCGGTGCGTCGATCGCCAAGGTCCTTTCGGGCTTCCCTGCGTTTGCCGGTGGAATCGATGACATGTTCACGATTGATCTCATGTTCCATGGGCACGAGGGTGGCCATCGTCGTGAACACCATGGAGGCAAACGGTGTTGCTGTCCCGACATCAGCCTCACCGGGGTCCACCACGTGCAGGTCCGTGCGCCGGCCGGGCGGATCTCGGGCGTAGTTGGGCATGTGCTGGATGTGGCCGCGGTGGCGGCGTTCATGAACGTGGGCGATCGGCGGGCCGGGGCGCCCCGGGCTCAGGAGGCCAAGGCGGTGGCGGGGCCTCGGAGGCTGGCGGCGAGGAGGTTGGCGATGGCCTTGAGCTGTTCCATGCCGCGCCGGGGCAGTCCGTCGAGGTCGGACAGCCGGTCTTCGGTGGCGGAGGAAAAAATGGCGCTGACCCAGGCGGTGGCGCAGGCCTTGATTCGTTCGGCGTCCACGATGTCGGGTAGGCATTTGCGCAGCACCGCCGCAGTATCGCGTTCCAGGCCGGTCTGGAATCTGCGCAGTTGGGCACGCACGTTCGCATGGGTGTCGGCCTCGCGCCAGAGGATCACACGGAGCACGGTGGATTTGTGGTTGCTGAGGTTCAATGCATGCAGCGTGCCGATCAGCCCGGCTGCGGGGTCTCCCGGCATGGCGAGCTGGTCGGTATCCAACGCCGTGGCGGGGAGCCGCTCGGCCATCAAGGCCGCCAGCAGGTCGGACTTGGCGGGAAAATAATAGAACAGCAGGCCCTTGGCAACGCCGGCGGACTTCGCAATCAAGGCGGTGGAAGTGCCATTGAACCCGTGTTCTGCGAAGAGCTCCTCGGCCGAATCCAGGATCAGGGCCCTGGCATCACCGCGGATCACAGCACATTCGGGCCCGTGTTCCGCGTTCACAGTGACCTCCATTGCTCCGGTAAGGGTTTGAGGGGCCGGACGAACCCGGACCCCTCAACTTAGACAGCATCCCTTGTTGGCACGGCACCCGGCCCCGAGGGGCCGGGGCCGTGCCGGCATTGATGTCATGCGGCCGAGGGCCGATGGTGCTGGTGCTGGCCTTCGCGCATCTTCATCACCGAGGGCATTGCCCATGCGGTCACGACGATCGTGACGGCACCGCAAACCCAGGCAGTGATTGCAATTCCGGTCATGCCGGTGAAGAGAAGCACCCACGGGGAGATAAAGAGCAGGATGCCCAGAATTCCCTGCGCCGTTTCCACCGACTCCAGCCGCGGCGCCGACAGGTTGATCAGTCCGGCAATGATCGTCAGAACCCCCAGCACGATCAGCGTCGTTGTTGTCTTCGCATCGGTCGTCGTCCAGATCGTCGCCAAGGCAGCATACAAACCAGCGGCCACAGCCACCCAGTTCTGCCATTTGGTCCACGCCTTCATCAAACTCACCCTCCTCAAATACGTCACTTACAATTTCCGGTCTACCCCTGATTGGCCACCCGGTCAAGAGACCTTTTCACCCCCACCACCGACCCCGGCAACGCTTCCAGCGCCCCACTTCGTCATCCGGCAACGAGGGATGCCACGACCCCACCCGTCTCCGCTTGTTGGATTGGCCGGGCCCCCCTCCTGTCAGTCCGATAGAAGCACTATCTATGGTGATCAGTATAGATTTGTTGTATTTATCGTGGCATTATGGGGGTGGGGACCGGCATGGCGTGGCGCGGCATCCAGGCAGCCGACGCCGCAGCCGGTGCAGCGGCCCGGGCAGTTTCTCTCAGGGGTGTTGTGCCGCCGGGCAGAACGGAAGGAGAGGGTGATGATTCTTAAGGAAGTCTCAGTCGAGCGGTTCATATTCACCTGCACCGGTTGCGGGCATGCCTGGGTCGTTGACTATGACGCCCAGCATGTCGAGGACGGGCACGGGCACGCGCGGGACTACTTCTTTCGCGACGGGCTGCCGTGCCCGGATCCCACCGGCCCGGGTGAAACGATATGCCCGCAATGCGGGCGGCCCACGGTCCTGGCCCACCTCAGCGCACGCCGGGCCAGCCCCGCAGTCACCGACAAGGCCCCGCAGGGTCCGGGTGAAACACCCACGCCGGCCCGCACCGCAGCCCGGGCCAAGGCGCCCCTGCTCCCCGGTGCGCAATAGACCACACGCCCAGCACTGCCAGGGAAACCGGCACCACCCAAGGGATTCAGCACCGCCCGGGAACCCGGGCCACCGGCATGTGAAGCAGCGCCCACCCTCTCTCACCGACTGCTGGCCCACGGGTGGCGGCGCCGAGGGGTCCAAGAACACCGCACCAAGGGCTTGAAGGGGTGTGGCGCGCCACAGTGAAGGAACTGTGGACGATCGCAGCAGGGATATTGTCGGGCGCGAAGGGAAGGCCCGCCACCGCGGCGACCGAGGGTGGGTGGTTGGGGCAGGGACGAAGCCGGGTCCCACGGAAACGCCCGCCATGGCGGGCGAGGCGTCTCGGCGTCCAGCAACATCGAAGGACTCCGGTGGTCCACGCACCCTGTTCGCGCCTTGTGGTGGTTGGCAGGGCCGTAGGTGGCTGCCGCGTTTTAGTGGGTTTCGGGGCCGTGGAGGAAGGCTTCGGCGTGGTCGACGGCTTTTTTAAAGGCGTCGTTGCGCAGGCTGATGTGTTCCCGTGCCGGGGACTGGATGTAGCCGGTGATGCCGGGGCGCAGCAGCCAGATGTCTCCGGCCGGTGGAAGGTAGAACACGGCGAAGGAACGGTGCGTGTCATCGTCGTCGGCCCAGACCGGGACGACGGCCAGCGCAGCACCCGTGTCGGGGTTGACCCACTGGGCCCGCGGCAGGGGTTCTTCGTGGAGTTCCGGATCCAGGAACGGGGCGGTGCCCTCGCCCCACCGCTGCTCGAAGCGTTCATGGAAAGCCGGCAGCAGGGGCGAGTCGTAACGATGCCAGGCACTCATCCAAATACACCTTCCGTGTGGTTTCCCCTGGGGTTGGAGCCCTGGTGGGGCGGTTCCCACCGCAACGGACCGACCACGATGGGCGGCTGCCCGTGCGGTGGTACGGGCCAGGACACGCCGGACCCGCGGGTGCTGGCGGATCCGTTTGTGGGCTCGTGACTTGGGCCCTCCCCCGTCGCTGGCCGTTCCCTGGGCTGGTGGCCCGTGCTCCTGTGGTCGTAGCGGGCCCGCTGCACCGGGTCCGCCAGGACGGCGTGGGCGTCCGTGATGCGTGCCAGCAACTCACGCTCTTGGGAAGCCTGCGCGGCCGTGGCCGGCACCGGGCGGGTGTCCGGGTGATGGCTGCGCAACAGGGACCTGTACGCGCGGCGAATCTCTGCACCAGAGGCGTCCGGCTCCAGGCCCAGCACGGCATAGAAATCCGGTGAGCCCACCATGTTTGATCACCCGTCCTCTCAATTCAATCTCCCCGGGTGCGTGGGACCGCCACCGGTGCCGGACCCACAACGGCGATGGCCAACTGTATAGGCGGCCCCCGGCTGGGGGAACCGGGGGCCGCATGTGCGGGAGGCAGGACCAAGGGGGCCGATGGCTGATGCGCTTGAGGTGCGGTGGCGTTCCGTACGGCTACCGCCCGGTATATTCCCTCGCGGCCCCCCGCCTGCCCTCCTGGTCCGGGAAAATTCTTCTACGTAGCGAAGGGCTCAGGCGTTGCTGTGCTCGCGCTGGCCGTCCTGGGTGATGGCTTGGCGGTCTCCTTCCTTGGTGGTGATCGCGATCTTACGCGGCTTGGCCTGCTCGGCCACCGGAATGCGCAGGGTCAGCACCCCGGCATCGTAACTGGCCTCAATGTGCTCCGTGTCCAGGTTCTCCCCCAACACCAGCTGGCGGCTAAACACGCCCCGGGGCCGTTCGGCGGCGAGCATCTCCTTGTTCCCATCCAAGTCCGGGCGTTCGGCCCGGACCGTGACGACATTGCGTTCCACGTCCAGGCCGATCGACTCAGGAGACACCCCCGGAAGGTCAAACTCCACCTCAAAAATGTCCCCCTCACGCCAGGCGTCCATCGGCATCGCTGCCGGGCGGGCCGCGGTCCCCAGCACCTGCTGGGCGAGCCGGTCGAGTTCACGGAACGGGTCTGTACGCATCAACATGGCTTTCTCACTCCTTCACAACGCCACTTGATCCCTGTATTGCTTGCTGTCGTTTTCACTTCTCAACCCCCAGCCACGACCTGTTGCGGCTGGCATAGATTTTTTATAACACCACTGGCACACTGGTGCAAGAGGTCTTTTCACAAATACCAGGACGCAGCAGGCCAAGGCCAAGGACCGGCAGAGACAGCGGATCGGCAGGCCATGGAAGATGGAAGGAGGCCCCGGATGGCGACACGAGACCCAAAAGCACAAGCGGTGTACGCGATCTCCGTCGCGGCAGAACTGACCGGCACGGGCCAACAAAACCTCCGCCTCTACGAACGCAAGGGCCTGCTCGAGCCGAGGCGCACCGACGGCGGCACACGCCGCTACAGCGAAAACGACCTCGTGACCCTCCAACGCATCACCGAACTGCTCGCCCAGGGCCTGAACCTCACCGGCATCCGCCTCGTCCTGGCCCTGGAAACCGAAAACACGGCCCTCAAAAACCAGCTCAGACACGCCCACTCACGAGCCGGAACACGAAAACCCGCCCGGGCCCGCCCCGACACGAATACAACCAGCCCGCCATCTCCCTAAAACCGCCACGAACCGTTGTACGTGTCAGACCGGAGTCGTACGCATCAGGCCGGGCAGCCAGGCAGCCTTCCCGAACCCCGCGCCCTGGCAGCCGGCTTGGATTCCGTGGCTCGAATCGCAGGCGTCCCTGTCCTATCTTGGAATCCCACCGCCGGAACCGCATCGACCAGGAGGCAGGTCATGGGTGAAGATAGTGAACCGCTGGATCCGTCCGACACCGTCGTCGTTACCGAAGGGATCATCACCCCCGACGACGCACGACCCGTCGATGACCCCATCGATGACTTCAACGCCGACACCGGCCTGGACAGCGACCGCCCAGTGCTCGTGGACGACCTTCACGGCAGGGACACGGACCCGGCAACAGAACCCGACAACGACCTTCACCTCCAGGACGCCCCCGACCCCTCCGCCCAATGAAAAGGCCGACACCTGTCCACCACAACGTGCCACACGTGGCCATTTCCGGGTTGACGACAGGGTCAGTCGCCGGTGGCGAGGGAATCCTGGCCAAGGGATGGGCCACGGCGCCACTGACGCAGCATCCTTTGACGAGCACTCTATGACGTCGAGGGCCTACTGAGGCGTTTCCTCCACAGGGCGGGCACCATCACCTGGTGCAACCGTCCCCTGTGGGGCCTCAACCCGGCCGTTCGCAGCCCCAGCAGTAACGGCTGCCATCGCCGCCAAGACCGCTGGGGTGAGATCTTCATCCCGGACAACATGGCCATAGAATCGATCGCACCGCGTACAGACGTAGTCAACGTCCCAAAAACCCTCTCCATGGCGCCTGCGCCACCGGGCCCGTTCAACAAGAACAAACTCGTCCGTTCCACACGCTTCACACCAAATACGCTCGGCAGGGGATTCCTGCACCGCCTCCAAAAGATCCCGATCAACTTTTGGAGAGAGTTGCTTGTCCATTTCAGCTCACCCTTTTCATGACAGACAGCGGATACCTGATCAGGAAGTGGTGCCCTACATTATAAATTCGCCACCATCAAACATCCAGCACGGACAGGCAAGTATTGACACCCCCCGCCCAATAAAAGGCCTGCACAACCCGGCGCCTTGCTTCATGCCAGAGGCGACCTCGGAGCATCCCTCGCGCTATGACAGTGCTTCACCACTGCCCCGAAAAGCGTGCCGATCTGTCTTTGCGAGCCTTACCCGGTGGCGCTCACCCCGGCGTATGTCATTTGTGCTCTCAGGCGAGTCCACCCCCCAAGTAGACTGCACGGACCCCTGGTGGGGATGCCCCAACCAGAAGCCAGGCAAGCCACCTCGCCACCGCCCATTAAGAAATCCGTTGTGTCATTGATTGGCCGTTGTTGCCACGGGCCTTGACCTGGACTTCATCCAGAACACGCAGCGATGAGGTCATTGCAACGTCAGGCCGGACCCACCAGGGAATACCGTCGCAAAAACTACTCCGTCTGCGACCCGATCCATTCCCGGGCCTGGATCTGGGCCATGCGCCGATACATGGTGGCCCGGGACATGCCCAGGTCCCTGGCGACCTGGGTCCCCGGTTGCCCTCCCTCGATCAGCCGGCGGGCGTTCATGACCTGGCTGTCGGTGAACTGTGCCCGGCGCCCGCCAAGGTCCTTGCCAGCAGCGCGGCGCTTGGACACGGAATCGGTGATGCGTTCACGCTTGATGTCCAGCTCCATCTGAGCCAGGGCCGCCATCACGGTGAAAGTCATCGACCCCATGGGAGTGGCGGTGTCCACGGCACCCCCGCCCAGGTTCAACACTTTCAAGTTGATGGCCCTCCCCCGCAACTCCGCCGCCAGGGAAAGCATGTTCGCCGTGGACCGTCCCAGCCGGTCCAACGTGGTGACCACCAAGGTGTCGCCCTTCTCCAATGCCGTAAGGGCCCTATCGAATGCGGGACGGCTCGCCCGCGCGCCGCTGACTCCCTGGTCCGTGTAGAGGTCATCACGGCGCACCCCGGCCGCCAACAAGTCCGTAACCTGCCGGTCCGTATCCTGGCCACTGGTGGAAACCCGGGCATAGCCGATCCGCTTCATCATTCTCGCCCCTACTATGTCTCGCAATGCTGGTTGATGACTGCCAGCCTAACGGCAGCATACGAGACAAAGTAGCAAGACATCAAAAACGTTGAAGATCCGAGGGCGCCAAAGTGTCTCGCCCGCTGTCTTGCATCCCTAAGGTTACGAGATGCTGAGATGCGTGCCCGATGTATTCTGCACAAGATCCTTGCGTGGGGTGCTCTGGACTGAATTAACCAAATCAACGACGTGAAATATCTGAGTTGCGGCAGGCACGTATGCTTGCACGCATGGACATAATCGGTCTCGTGGTTGCCGCTATCGCAGCTCTTGCCGCTGTTGTCGGCGCTGTCGTTGCGATCTACCAGGCCGCGCAGGCACGCACGGATCGGCAAGACGCTGAGGCCGCACGGGATGCGTCCCGTGCGGCCCGGGATGAGGCGATGCGATTGGCCGGCGAAGCAAACGAAGCATTCAAGCGGCAGGCCGATGCTCAAGAGCGTGCGAACGAGATTGAAGAAGCCAAGCTCCCAAAGCATGCCATCTCATTTAAGATCACTCACGTCCAAGGCGACACCTGGGCGATCGCATGCACTGACTTGCCTGCGAACGACGTGGTCATCAAGGAGCCGGGCTATCACCGAATCGGATCATGCCGCTCGAGACAGAGACCCGTTGCCTCCAGAAGAACGACACCATTCGCTTCATGCTCACGACGGCGACCATGGACGGTAAAACACACGCCTCGCCGCGGATTCGCGTCGAATTCATCGATCCAAGCACCGGCGAACCAAGCGCACTTGAATCTGACATCGCCGCGTAATGGCTGACTGCGTGCGCCACCCGTTGCAGGTACTCTTTGCGGTCTTGAATTCAATCTTTATTGCGCATTTTAAGGCGTTGACGCTAAGCCCTGCGAAACTTGCGGCTGTGCCGAGCGATGACCTGCTGAGCAGTTAACCGGTTTTGCTCAAGACCAGCCGCCACCGATTCCGCGTCAGCCCAGGAGTTGTTCGCTGCCAATACTCTAATGAAAGCCTCTACATCCGTGCGAAGAGCCGACAAGTCAGCTTTGGTGATCACTCGCGTTGTCTGCGGGACATGGGCCTCGGTTTCGAGCTTCTCACTGGGGTGGATCATCACAGGGATTGGCTCCTGACCGGCCGGATGGCGGTCGGCGAACCACTCCATGGAATGCACCAGTTGTCCGGCCTCGCTCTTGATGATCGCCGGGTTGACCCTCGTGATGTTTGTCTTCAACTCTATGACGGCATACTGCCTCGAGGACAAAGCCCAGAGATTGTCCGGTCCACCGTCCCGGTCTTCCTTTTCCGGGCGGCTGGAGCCGAACCCAAGGTACAGCCCAATGAGCCTGACTTGCTCTTCGGCTCGGTCTGCCGCAAATTCGACCCCCAGGTGACGTTGTCAAACAACGACGCCACGGCGAGCTCCATAGTGCGCGCGTCGCTATAGAGGGCTCCCAGGTACTCGGCGGCAGCCTTGCCCTGAACGGTAGGACCGGCCAGTTTCTTCCGCGCCGGCGCTATCTGCGGTTTGAGGACTCCTGAGTTGAGCTTGCGGGCAGCGGCAAGAGTCTTCTGCGCAGCGATTGGATCAACGAAGTGCTCGTAGGTGGCCAGTTCCTCCAGGCATGTATAGACGAGGCTTTTGGTAGCACGTGTGGGTTGATCGGGTAGCGGGTGTGGGACCCGGTAGCGCCGGGTCCCACGTCGCTGTTTTTGTTTAGGTGCCCGCGTTTCCTGCCTCTCTGGTGTGGGTGTGGCGGCGCATGTTTGGTCCGTCGAGTTGGATGAGCTCGCTGGTGGATACGATGCGGTTGAGTATGGATTCGGCCACGACTGCGTCGTGCAGGGATTTGTACCAGTCCTCGGGGTCGAACTGGGACGTCACGACGGTGGCGCCGCGGTTTTCCCGTCCAGCGAGGATGTTGAGCAGTTCACTGGCGGCGTCCGTGGTGATCGGGGTGGTCAGGAAGTCGTCCAGGAATAGGGCATCGCAGTCGTGCAGGCCCTGCAGGAAGGCCAGCCGTTCCGGGTCGGAGCGGTGGTAGACGGCGAGTGTGTTGGCCAGGTCATCGAGCCGGAAGTAGCGTGCGGTGTAGTCGTGCCGGCAGGCGGCATTGACCAGGGCCTGGGCGAGATAGGACTTGCCCACACTGGATTTGCCGAGGATGACCAGGTTCGTGGTGTTCTCGATCCACCGGCACGAGGCGAGCCGTGCGATGACTTCCCGGTTCACGGTCCGGCCGGGAAGGTAGTGGATTTCCTCAACACAGGCTGCCGGGTTCGGTGTTTTTGATTCCTTGAGCAGCTTCAGCATGCGCCGCTGTGAGCGGGCCATGGTTTCCTGTTCCAGTGCGTGGCGGATCTTCTGCGAGAACGTCCAGTTGTCGTAGGCGCCGTCGTTGGCAATATCGATCACGGCCTGGCCGAACGCGGTCATCCGCAACCTCGTGAACAGGCCCATGTCGTTCTCGGTCAGCTGGTCATCAAGCACGGCCATCCCCCTTCACGTCCCCGGATCCGGCGGGCCGTCTCAGGGCGTCAAGGCTGAACTCCGCGATGCCGCCCAGATGGGCGCCGCTGGTGTCCCGGCGGCCCAGCGGCGGTTCCGCCGCAGCACCCGGCCCGGGCCATTGCGGATCCTGCACGGAGGGACGTCCTGCGTTGGCTGAGCGCACCACGGTGATCTGGTGCTTGATCGCCGTGTAGCTGATCGGCCTGCCCGGTTCCTGGGTGCAGAGGATCCGGCAGGCGTGTTCGAGCTGGCTGCGGTTGGTGCCCTTGCCCAGGCCCAGGATGTTCATGCAGGAGCGGTACCCCTGGGCTTCGATCTTCAACCGGTCCAACAGCCTGGTCAGGGCCTGAACCGTGTAGGGGCCGACCTTCTCCGCCTGCCGCAGGAAGTAGGCCCTCGTCCACAACAACGAGGTGTCCTCGTAGCCGGCCGGTGCATGGGCCGGGTCGGTGACAAAGCTGTTGCGCCGCGCCCCGCGCTGGTGGGTTGCGACGATGTCCCCGCCGGCCAGGATCGCGAGCTGCTCACCGACGATCCGCACATCCAACACCTGCCCGGCATAGTCGTGCGGCACGGAATACTTCACCGTGTCGACCTGCACGTGTTCTCTGAACTCGAATGAGTCATATATATCATCGCGAATCGCCGGCGTCAGCCAGCGGGCTGGTGGCCGATGGTCGGGATGCCGAGGGCGACGGATGTGTTGGTGCGCCGTTGTACTTGGGCCAGTTTGTCTTCGGCGCCGGCGAGACTGACTTCGAGGCCTTCGACTTCACCGAGCCAGCCTTGCTCATGGGCTTCGACGACGCGGGCTTTGAGGTTGTCGCGGATCTCGAGTAGGAGGGTCTGCTGGTTCGGATCGGGCCAGAGCAGGGAGCAGCGGATGCAGGCGTGTTCGTGGATGCAGTTGCTGCCGAACGCGCGGCCGCAGGTCCCGACGGATACCTTGCGGCGTTGGAAATGGCCAAGGAATTGCTGCCACTCGTCGTCGGTGGGCTCGCGGTATTCCTCGCTCGGTCGCAGGGTGCGGCGCCGGGCGATAAACGCCCGGTGGGCGGTGATCGTTTCCTCTGGATAGACGGCCTTGTATCCCATGGTGACGCCGATGTCCTGGTGACCGGCGATGACCTGCGCGATGTGCGGCGGAAGCCCGTTCATGATTGCATCGGTGATGAAGATCCTGCGGAAATCATGCGGGGTGAACCGGAGCGGCTGCCCGTCATCAGGGCCTGTCAGGCCGGTGCGTGCCAGCGCTTCGTCGAGCAGGGTGGAGACAAATCGTGCGGTGATGGCGCGGTGTTCGCCGTTGACGAGGTGTTGGAACAGGAGCGGGGCAGGTCGGCGCCAAACCAGTTCGTGCTCGTCTCTCGCGCTGACCAGGGGGATGGTGCCCTCGGGTTTGCGGTGGCGGCTGATGATCGTGGAAAGCACCTCGGCCAGTTCGGGGCTGACCACCAGCAACCGTTCGGTGTCGGTTTTAGATGGGGCGATCTGCAAGAGCGGAACGAGTTCCCCACTGTCCGGCAGCCGGTATTGGATCAGGCTGTGGTGGCTGATCTCAAGCAGTTCCTCGATGCGGACGCCGGTGTGCCGCAGCACCTCGATGACCGCCCACGCCCAAAATGCATGGTCTTCATCGCGGTTGAGCAGGGTTTTTTTGGCGGTGTCCGGGTTGGTGACCCAGACGTTGGCCTGCGTGCCGTGCGGACGTTTAATCCTGGTCATGGTGATGCCGTCGGAGGTGAACGGTTCGCCGGGCGCGGCGCGTAGCCCGGCGGCGAGGAGCGCCGCCGTTTGACGGCGCCATGTGTTAGTGGAGTTGGTCAATACGGGCATTACCGGCAATCGGGAGCGGGTGCGGCTGTCCATGCGCGCCTTGCGGTGCCGCACCATTTTCCGGCGTGACAGATCGTCCTGGCTGATAGGACACGGTGCCACCCATGGGGCCCACCGGCTAGGGTCTTCCAGTGCCCACTGGGACAGGTCGAGGTAGAACGCCCGGACCGCTGCCAGAATATCCAGGTGCGACAGTCGCTCGGTCTCGATCTGGATTTCCTTGCCGTCGCGGACAATGGTGCGGGTTTTGGTGCTTAGTCGTCGCTTCCACGCCCCGGCAATATTGCGGGGTAGGTTCAACGATTCGATGCCCTGGTGGTGGCGTTCCAGGTCGGCCCAGAAGCAGCGGACCAGCGCGTAGGCCAGCGACAGCAGTGTGGAGTAGTCGACGGACGGCTGCCGCTCACGCAGGTAGTCGACCAGCAGTTCGCGTATTGGGGTGCAGGCAATGTTGTAGCGGTCGACGAGTTGTTCGACGGTGCGTTGCCCGATGCTGTGGATCTGTTTGAGGCTCGGTACGTCTGCTGTAATGATCCCGGCTTGCCGCAGGACGCGGATGCTCGCCCCGGCCGAGGGTGCTTTGCCGCGAAGCTCCTTCTCCAGGTCGATGACCTCGAGGACATCACCGACGGTGATGTCCTCGACTGTGCCGCCCTTCGCGGCGACGATCACGGCGCAACGAAACAGGACGTGCTTGCCCACGTCGGTGCCGACTGTCTCGTCACGGTCGCAGTGGTCTCCCAACCGGGCGAATCCTTCACCGTCGCGGGTACGGGTCAGGTGACGGACCAGCTTGCGTTTCTTTCCTCCGGTCAGCAGCCACCGCAAGGACGGGCGAACCACATCGAGTCCGACGGCGATCAGGAAGGAACTGGTCATCACCTCCAGCCGGGAGGGCGAGTAGTCGCCGTGCTCACGTAGCCACCGGGCGGGCAGCTCGGCCCAGTCGTCGCCCGCCGCGTCCGCTCCGCTGGCCAGCCATCGTTCCTGCCAGGTGTCGCCCGGGTGCTCTGACAACCAGTCCAGGAGCATCAACAATCCGCGAAGGCCCAGCAGTCGCATCGATTTCGATACCGGGGCACACAGCGCTTCCGACGCCTGTTGATCCAAGGTCTGCCTGTCAACGCCGGTGGCCGGCCACCGATCGACGGTGGGCCTCGGGGGAAACCGTGCCCGCCATGCGGCCACGTCCCTGGTGTCATCCGACTGTGGTGGCCAGTCGCCGTTGGTGTCTTTGCTTTGTTCTGCCGGGGCCATAACGGCGCTGATGCTCATGGTGTGGCCTTTCCAAAGAGCACGGCGAGGGTTTCTGGCGAGTAGCCCGGCGCCGTCGGGGGCGGTTGCTCGATGCGGTCACGGGCGGAGTGGTGCGCCAACACGCGGGCGATCACGTCCTCTTTTCGCGGCGTGATGTAAATCTGGGTGGTCGTGAGCCGGGCATGACCAAGGACGTATTGCACGTCTGTGAGCGGCATCGAGGGGTCCTCGGCCATCCGGTAGGCAGCGGTGTGCCGAAGCGCGTGTAGCGTTGCTTCTTGGCCGGCCGCCTGGCCGGCACGCTCAAACATCCGGTGTGCCGCGTGGTAGGTCAACGGCCGCGCCGGCCGGTCCAGCGTCCACCACAACGGCTGCAGCGGACCCTGCCCGATCGCATCTTTCATCTCGACCTGATACAAACGTAGCCACACAAACGCGTCTGGTGACGCCGGCAATTCCTGCACTTCCCGGGTTCCCTTGCGCACCACCGTTATCAGTTGCCTTCCGGGGTCCACGCCTCCCTGAGTGGCCGATAACAACTCCGAGGCGCGCGCACCGGTAGACACGTAGAAGGCCACCATGGCGCGGTCCCTGTTCGAGCGCAACTTCGCGAAGATGTCGTCGAAAACCCGATCAGGGATGCTCCGTGGAATCCGGCGCTGCGGCTTGGGCCGGTACAAGCCCGACTTTTCCAGCCGGTAGGGATCCATAGGATTGTGATGGGCGTTCGCCCGTCCGGCGCGTCGGGACCGAGCAAGCGGGAACGGATTGACCAACGGGCCCGATCCGACATCGCGGTGGAAATCGTAGAAGCCCCGCAGCACCGTCTCGCTGTGGAGCCGGGCTGAAATTGAATACCCGCGGCCCTCCCGGGCCACCACTGCCAGCCAGCGGCAGAAATCCCGCGCCTCGATCCGGGTCGCCCGATCCCAGGCCACGCCAATCGCCCACAAGAAACGGAACCAGCGTAGTAGATCCATGCCATACGAGCGGACGGTTGCCTCGCTGCGCCCGGCCGCCAGCAGATCAGCGAAAAACGCCTCGACGGCATGGACTGTTCCGCCGTCCGCGCCCACCAGCCGATACGGCTCCCACCGCGACCCGGTTGCCTCCAGCGAACCGCCCGCAGGCACACGCAGATATTCCAACTCCCTGGAACAATCAGATTCTTCGACCATGATCCAAGACGCTATGTCCCCAGCTGACCCGTCCCTCTGCGACATGCCCAAACCCGGCAGGCTGTTCAGTCAACAGGTGCCAGTCCCGGGAGACCTTCGCCTTGCGCCATTCCACCTGCTGCCACCGTTGCGCCGGCAGTTCCATCAACTCGGGGCTTTCTGCTTCCTGGAACCAGGCCCGGCGGGACCGGGCCTCGCCCCGGAACGGGGTGCGGTCATTGATCATTTCCACCTGTTCGGCAACGGCCTCGTTCAACTCATCAAGGCTCGCGAAGCGCCGCTCGGCCAGGTAATGGATGACCCAGTTCGTCACGACTTTCACCCCGGCCTCCACATTGCCCTTCTCCTGTGGGCTGGCGGCCCTGGTTGGGGCGGCCGCGCACTGGTAATGCTCCAGGAACGCGGCATAGGACTGGTTCACGTCCCGGGCCGTTTCATACCGGCTGATCTGGTTCGATGCCGTTGACGCGTTGTCGGGCACGATGACCTGGCACACGCCATTAAAGTACTCAAAGGCCCGCCGGTGCGCGTCACACCACGCCGCCATTTTCTCGTCCAGGAAGCCGTGGGCGAAGATCATGCCCGAATACGGCAACGACGCCACAAACACCGAGACGCCCCTCGTTTCCCGGGTGATCGGGTCCGTCAACCACATCCGCGTCCCGGCCCAGTCAACCTGCATCGTGCGCCCCGGCACATGCGTGATCGGGCTCGTCAGGTCATGAACCCGCACATGCTCAGCCACAATCTCGCAGAACCGGTCATACCCATAAAACCGCTCGGACCCGCCGGCAGGGGTGTCGAGGTAGCGGGCCCACAAAACCTTCAACGGCGGCTTCTTCCGGCCAATCCTGGCCGCGACCACCGCCTCGATATCGATCGGGACGAACACCCCGGACGAGGTCTTCCGCCCGTCCGAGAACAACCGGTCCACGTCTTCCGCCGAAAGCGCCTTGACCTGCTCCTCAGTCGTCAGCGCCCCGGCGTCAAGGACCTGGCGGGCCCTCGCGATCGTGCGATGCGAACAACCCACCAACGCCTCAACCTCGCGGTAGGAATAGCCCCGCACCAGCAGGGACATGATGTGTCGGTAATCAGCCATAACAGTCGGTTTCCTTTCACCAACCACGACCCCAATGTCGTGGGTGAAAGCCATCTTCACCCGCCGTGGCCGAAAGCGCTACCCGATCCACCCACGCCCGCTACCAGATCACCCCACACGTGCTATCCAAAGGCTCCTCTATACAAGGCACCACCCTTTAAGCAATGAATCGGTGACTGTGTCGATCGCCCTTCGGAGGACCTGGACCGCTCCGTCCTCGTCGCCGGCTACGGCTAGATTGAATGCCTTCCGACGACCAGCAGCGAGCTGTGTAACCGTTCCCGCGCTTTCATAGGTGACATCTGCAGTCGCCTCCAGGCTCTTACTAACCCATTGGGTTTTTCGTTCAAGAAAGAGATTTAGCAGATCTGCGATAGCTCCGATCCCCTCGCCCTCGATCTGCTCCGCGATCTGCAGGCTGAGCTCGATCTGCACCCGCGTTGCGGGTGAGTAGAACTGCCGCAACTGTGGATCACGAAGAGTGAGAGCGGAGTCACTGGTCAGGACGAGAACTGCGCAGTGATCGCTGACGTCCCTGATTCCCCGTCCCATGCCTTGCTCAAGGCGCTGCACTTCACGGGCCTTGAACGTCATAGACCCAGTCAGAGCGGCGGATACTCGTTGTTCATGAGGCGTTAGAGGGGTTGGAATGCCGTCGATGATCAGCAGGCGACAGGCCTCGCCGGGGAGATCGACCCCGTCGTACTTGTTTACAAGCACGACGACGCCAATGTGCTCGCCGTTCTTCATGCGCTCGATCACGGGCCGCATGTCGTTAACGTGGAGTGTCTGGTCGGCCACTCCAGCCCAGCGGTCCGCAGCGTAATCGCTAGGGACGAGGACCACGACGTTGATGGGTTCAGCCTCGACAGTTCCGTCTCTGTCGCGATCGCCGTACGCGATGTCCCTCGCGAGCATCAGAATCGCATCCTCGCCTAGCTGGGGATTGATGGACAGAGGAGCCAGTATGATGCGATCTCCCAAGTCCGAGGCCTGTTTCGGCGTAATCGGCTTTCTCACTGCTTCCGGGTCTGCATCGAGCTCGGTGACGAGCACTCCTTCGTCTTCCAACGTCGCGGTAAGGTACACGCGACGCTTCGCCTGCCGAAACGCCGGGATCATGGCAACCTCAGGGCAAGGGGTTTTAATCTCAACTCCCCGAGAAGTAAAGGTGATCGTGGTAAATTTCAACTGATCGGCGACGAACGGCCACGCAAAGAAGAGGGTATTGAGCTTGTCGTCGTCCGCATGCGGCCTGACAACAGCCATGATCTCATCGACACGGTCCGCCACTGCCTTCGCCGGTACGCGGATCGGTGACCCTTGGTCGCCAGCCTCAATATCTGCAAACGCCTTCGGACCCTGTTCCTTGAGTTCGGCCGCGAAGAGCTTGAGCATCTGATCGAAGGCCTTGCATGAGAACGGGATAGTGGCAGCGAATATCCCGTTGGTCGCGGCGAGAGCAGCATGGGCGTCATCGACAATGACGGCTCCCAGGGTGACGACTTTCTTCACCCCACGCACCCCGAATGAGCTGCGCCCGTTGACGACCTTGTGGAACGTGGTGATCAGGATCGATCGAGAAGACCGGAACAGTTCATCATTCGCGTCGGTGGTCACGGGGATCTTGGCATCGTTTGCTTCATCGGCTACTTGCTGGATCAGGAAGCTGTCCGGTACCAGGAAGACGGCGGGGCCCACGCCCTCGTGCAGGCTCGACTGTGCGATCAGCAACCCCGTGAGGGTCTTGCCTCCACCTGTGTTCTGCTTCAGAACCAGGTCGGGCTCACTCCGACGGTCGTATCAACTGTCCAGAACCTCATTCTGTTCCGGGCGAAGACGCGACCACTTGCGGCCCTCCAGCGAAGCGTAGATCTCTCGAGGGCGGGTGAGCTTGGCACCCTTGTTCGGGTTGATCTCGTCCCAACGAATTGCCACAGATATCACCTCCGACTTACGATTTCAGTGAGATGAGTCTGACGCGGCCATCGAAGGATTGTCGGCCGACTGGGCATCAGGGGCGCCTCAAAGGCCGATTTCAGTCGCTGGACCCGCACTAAATCGCAACGTGAAACTAGTCCTGCTCGGGAATTCAACACGGCTATCTCACTGGAATCGTAAGTCGGTATCACCTTCGCAGTCAGGCGTGCATCGCACGCGAACTTCAGAGGATCGCGCGGCCGCTGCTCGGCCTGCCCCCAAGCTGATTCTACCGAGCACTCATCGAGTCTTGACCATTCAGGGTGCCCGCACCGACATGGCCATCTGGACATATGACTTCTGACGGTCTCTGAGGTTCATACCATGTGACGGGTGGACGCGCCGGCCTCTTATCGGGCTCTTCAGCAACCTGTCTAAAACAGTTCGTTAGTGGTCGCAGCCGCCCTCATCAAGCGCCGCACGTGCCCGGGTGGTGTCGTGAAGGTCGGACAAGAACGTTTCCTGTTTCTCGATCTGACGGCGGTAATAGTCCTGTGTTAGCTGCAACTTTAAACTGACCATAGACGGCATTTTTGATTGACCGTTCGCGGCAGTGGTTTTGACCAGTGGCTGCAAGTGTTTTGACCAGTGGTTCGCCGCCGTCCTGTGGCTGGGTGTGCTGGGATTCCCTTGTCCATCCCTCGTGTCTTTACGGGGAGAGCCCCTTCCTTCGGGGTGAAATGACGATGCCAATCGTTTCAATTTCACCCATTGCGGGAAGGAAGGGGCTTGTTTTGAAGTCTCCAGGAGAGTTCATGGAAATTTTAGCTGCTTTTGATTTAACCCAGTCGTACCGTGGTGCCGCGGAGGTTTGCGGCGTCTCTCACAACACGGTCCGTTCTTATGTCAAGGCCCGCCAGGAGGGCGCCCAGGCGCCGATTGCCCGCAAGCGCGGACGGATCACCGACCCATTCCTGCCCCAGATGAAGTCGCTGGTGGAGCAGTCCCGCGGGAAGATCCGCGGCGACGTCGTCCATGAGAAACTCGTGGCCCTGGGCTATGCCGGCTCGATCCGCACCACCCGCTACGTGCTGGCGGGGCTGAAGAGCACATACCGGGCCCAGAACGCGCGTGTTCACCGGCACTGGACGGTCGAGCCGGCCAAATGGCTTCAGTGGGATTACGGGGACGGCCCTGTTGTTGACGGCGCCAAGACCGTGTTGTTCGTGGCGTGGCTCGCGTACTCCCGGTTCCGGATCGTGATCGCCTTGCGGGACAAGACCATGCCGAGCGTGTTCGCCGCCCTTGACAGGTCCTTCCGCCTCATCGGTGGTGTACCAACGTATGTATTGACTGACAATCAGAAAACCGTCACTATCGAGCATATTGCAGGGGTTCCTGTCCGCAACCCGGCGATCGTGGCGTTCGCCCGGCACTACTCCACCGCCGTGCACACCTGCATGCCTGCCGACCCTGCCTCCAAGGGCGGGGTGGAAAACGCGGTGAAGATCGCCAAGGCCGACCTTGTCCCGAAGGAGACGAACCTGCGCCCGGAATACGCCTCCTTCGCCGAGCTGGAAGCGGCGTGCGCGGCGTTCATGGAGGATGTGAATTCCAAGGTGCACCGCGCCACGCTGGAGATCCCCAAGGACATGCTCGCCCTGCTCGAGGCGCCCCGCCTGCACCCGGTCCCGGCGGTGCCGGTCACGGCCAGTTTCGGCCACGTCCGCCAAGTCCCCCCGAACACGCCCATGGTCACCTACGAACACTCCCGCTATTCCGTCCCGCACACCCTGATGGGGCAGCGGGTCTGGGTGCGGGGCACCGACACCGACGTGGTCATCGTCCACGTCGGGGAAGCCGGGCCGGTGGAAGTCGCCCGCCACGCCCTCACCCGCCCCGGCGTGCCTGCCATCATCGACGCCCACTTCCCGCCCGCCTCCGCCGGCGCCCTGGAACGGGTCATCCGGCCCACGAACAACGCCGAGGAGGAATTCCTGGCCCTGGGCGCCGGCGCGGCGCTCTGGCTCAAGGAAGCCGCCGCGGCCGGCACAAACAAGATCCGGCACAAGATGGAACGCGCAGTAACACTGGCCAAGGTCATGGGTGCCGACGTGGTCGACCAGGGACTCGGTGCTGCCGCCGTGCACCACCGCTTCACCCACGAGGACCTGGTTTCCATCATCACCAACACCGCCACCGGCGAACTTCCCGGCACCATCACCAACACCCGCCACACCGTCACGGACCAGGGCCAATGGCTGTCCCAGGGCACCGGCGGCTGGGCCAGCTTCGGCACCACGCCCACCACCAGCGAACCCGGCGAGATCAACAACGCCACTGATTTTGAAGGAGCCACCGAATGAGCCCCGCAACCCTTGCCCCGGCCCCGCTCACCGACCAAGCAGTGGAACACGTCATCGCATTGATGCGCACCACCCGCATGCCCCACGCCCGCGCCGTCGTCGCCGAGGTCCTCGCGACCGCGAAGGCCCAGCGCTGGGACCCCACCGAGGTCATCCGGGTGCTGCTCGAAGCCGAAGCGACCGGGCGGAACCGTTCCATGCTCGCCACCCGGCGCAAACGCGCAGGCTTCCCGACCGGGAAAACCTTCGATGTCTGGGACGAATCCCTCTCGACCCTGCCCACGGCCACGACCTCGTTCCTGCGGACCCTGGAATGGGTGCGGCGGCGGGAGAACCTGATCGCGTGCGGGCCCTCCGGCACCGGCAAGACCCTGCTGCTGGAATCCCTGGGCCAACAAGCCATCGACGAGGGCATGTCCGTGTCCTGGCTCAGCCTGGAAGACCTCGGCGCGCTCGTGCGCCGGCACAGAATCGATGACAGCGTGAACAAGGCCATCACCCGCGTCACCAGCGTGGACTTGATTTGCATCGACGACATAGGACTTTTGCCCGTCTCAGGCGACGCAGCCGAAGGCTTCTACCGGGTAGTGGAGGCCTCCTATGAGAAACGCTCCCTCGCGATCAGCTCCAACATCCACCCCTCCGGGTTCGACGAGCTCATGCCCAAAACCATTGCCACCGCAACCGTGGACCGGCTCCTCCACCACGCCCACCTCTGCCAAACCAGCGGCGAGTCCGTCCGCCTCATGCAAGCCCAAAACGGGAAAGGAACCCGCCCGATGAACTAAACCCACACCATGGTCAGGCGCCACAACCCCAGCACACCCCGGCGCCTGACCCCTGGTCAAAAATACTTGCCGCCACCGGTCAAGCCATTGCCGCCACCGGTCAAAACACACTGCAGCCACCGGTCAGATCAAAGTTGCAGTTGAC